>CAZNJN010000011.1:10504-20151 GCA_964573365.1 uncultured Oscillospiraceae bacterium | reverse complement strand
TTCGTTGCCAATACGGATGATTTTAAGGCGCTTGTTCACGATATCGCCATGCAGATCGCCGCTGCCAAGCCTACTTATGTGAGCAAGGAAGAGGTTGATCAGGCGGAGATCGAAAAGGAAAAAGAGATTCTTCGTGCGCAGGCTAAAAACGAGCCTAAGCCCAAGCCCGAAAACATCATCGAAAAGATGGTGGAAGGCCGCATCGAGAAATACTATAAAGAAGTCTGCCTGCTTGAGCAGCCCTTCGTAAAGGATCAGGACAAGACCGTAGGCCAGATGGTCAACGAAGCGATCGCGAAGATCGGCGAAAAGATCAGCGTGCGCCGCTTTACCCGCTACGAGATGGGCGAAGGCATTGAAAAGCGCAAAGACAACTTTGCCGACGAAATCGCCGCGCAGATTAAAGCCTAATTTTCAGCGCAAAAAAGAGCGAACCGTATCGGTTCGCTCTTTCCTTGTCAACGGCGGCAGATTGAAAAAAAGGAGAAAAAGACATGCTCAAGTATAAGCGCATATCCCTCAAGCTCTCAGGCGAAGCTATGGGCTATGACGAAAACTGCGAAAAAAAAAGAAACGGTGCGATCGACTTCGATAAGGTAGAGGCGGTCGGCAGGCAGATCGCTTCGCTCCATCAGCTTGGCGTGGAGCTTGGCGTAACGTTTGGGGGCGGTAACATATGGCGCGGCCGCAGCAGCGGCAGTATGGACAGAAACCGCGCGGATCATATGGGAATGCTCGCAACCATCATCAACGCGCTTTCCATGCAGGATGTGCTTGAACAAATGGAGGTTCCCTGCACGGTTTTGAGCACGGTGAATACGCCGCTTGTTGCGGATAATTACAGTGCTCGCGCGGCAAAAGAAGCATTTCGTTTAGGCAAGGTCGTGATTTTCGCGGGCGGAAGCGGATGTCCCTTCTTTTCAACAGATACGGCGGCGGCTCTCAAAGCCTGCGAGATCGGGGCGGATGCGCTGCTGCTGGCAAAAAACATCGATTATGTTTATTCGGCCGATCCGCATGAGGACAAGAATGCCGTAGCGTATAAACATCTTTGCTATGATGAGGTGATCGCGCGCAACCTGCACGCGACCGACCTAACGGCAATTACGCTTTGCAAAGAAAACGGGATTCCGATCATTGCTTTTGCGATGTCGGACGCGCAGAACATGCTGCGTGCGGTGCGCGGGGAAGCCGTCGGCACGCGCATCGACGAATATAAAGATTGATACTTGTTTATAGAAGGAAAGTTAGGTAGAATAAAGTATGTGAAAAAAGACCGGAGGTGCGACATGGATATTTTGGAAACGGCAAAAGACAAAATGGGGAAAACACAGGTTGTGCTGGAAAAAGAATTTGCTTCTTTACGAGCCGGACGCGCCAACGCACAGTTGCTTGACCGCATAATGGTGGATTATTACGGCACGCCTACGCCGATGAATCAAACAGGCAACATTTCCTCGCCCGAGCCTCGCATATTGATGATCGCCCCCTATGATCCGAGTATGCTTGGGACGCTTGAAAAGGCAATACAAAAATCGGATCTGGGCATCAACCCCTCTAATGACGGGCGCGTGATCCGTCTCGTTTTTCCCGAACTGACCGAGGAGCGCCGTAAGGAGCTGGTCAAGGTGGTACGCAAAAAGGGAGAGGAAGCAAAGGTGGCGATCCGTTCTATCCGACGCGATGCGGTAGAAAACTGCAAAAAGGCGAAAAAGGACGGCGAGCTGACTGAGGATGATCAAAAGCAGATGGAGGATAAGATTCAAAAGCAGACCGACGCCGCCATCAAGGAAATCGATAAAACGATGGACACCAAGGAAAAGGAGATCCTCTCTGTTTGATGGATATTGCTTCCGTACTTGGAATGGAGATTTCGCTTGCTAAAGAGCGGCTTGAGCAGGCGGGCTATACCGTAAAGGAAACGGAACTGCGTTCGCGAAAGGGTCTCAAGGGCGACGCGGCGCGCGTAATCCGCATATGCGCGCGAGGGGATGGCGGCGTGGAACTGTGCTGGTCTTTATTTAAGACAGATGTGCGCTTTGCGGCCGAATAAAGGATCAGGGGCGGACAACCGCCCCTTTTGATTGCCTAAGGAGAAAAGAAATGGAACTAAATCCGGAAAAATTGCCGATACATGTCGGCATCATCATGGATGGAAACGGAAGATGGGCAAAACAAAAGGGACTGCCCCGGGCGATCGGCCATCGGGCAGGGACGGAAAGATTGCAAGGAATCGTTAAAAAAACGAGCGATCTTGGTATTGGATACCTCACGGTCTATGCTTTTTCTACGGAAAACTGGAAACGCCCGAAGGCGGAAGTCGAAACGCTCATGGATCTGCTTCGGGAGTATTTTGAAAAAGAGATCGAGGAGCTGCATAAAAATCATGTATGTATTCGGATATTGGGCGAGCTTTCGGGACTGCCCGAGGGCATACGAAAACTGCTTTGCGCGGCAATGGAAAAAACAGCCGGCAACAGCGGATTGAATTTTAACATCGCCTTCAACTACGGCGGCAGAGCTGAGGCGGCCTATGCGGCGCGAAAGCTGGCAATGGAGCTGCTCGACGGCGTGCTGACGCTGGACGATATCGACGAAAAGGCGCTTATGACGCACCTTTATACGAGAAATCAGCCGGATGTGGACTTGGTGATCCGCACAAGCGGCGAAGAACGTCTTTCCAATTTTTTGCCGCTGCAAGCAGCCTACGCGGAGCTGTATTTTACCGATGTATACTGGCCGGATTTTTCCGATGAGGAATACATACGGGCGCTTGCGGATTTCGCTGCGAGGGATAGACGCTACGGAGGAATAGAATAGATGAAAACGAGAGTGATTGTAGGAATCATACTGAGCCTTATCTTTTTTCTTACCTTGGCTTTGGGCGGCTATGTTACTTTTGTGCTCTTCACGGCGCTGGTGGTATTAAGCGCTTACGAAATGAGCACGGCTATGAAGAAAAAGGGCTTTTCTCCCTTTATGGGCGGCGTTTATGCCTGCGCGGCACTGATGTATACGGCCAATGCCCTCTATGGAAGCGCCGGACTTGCGCTTTTAATTATACTGTGCGTGATGCTGACGCTCTGTGAACGGCTCTGGAACGAAAAACGTACCATGGGTGACATTTTTTCGTCACTCTTTATGACTATATATCCGCTTATGTTTTATGCTATACTCGCATATGTGGTCGCCTATCCCGACCGGACGATAGGCAGGACGGCGATGCTGCTCTGCTTTGCGGCTCCTTTGGTCGGCGATACGGCGGCATACTTTGTCGGCTCTGCCTTCGGCAGACATAAGCTTTGCCCGCAGATTAGCCCTAATAAAACAATAGAAGGAAGCATCGCAGGCCTTTTGGGCGGTGTGCTTGGCGGAGTTTTAACATGGGCGCTAAGCCCGCTCTGGTCGTACAGAGCCGAATTTTTGCCGCTTGTGGTGCTGGGACTTATCGGCAGCGCGATTGGGCAGATGGGGGATCTGTTTGCTTCATCGGTAAAACGCTGGGCGGAAATCAAGGACTACGGCACGATCTTCCCTGAGCACGGAGGCTCGTTGGATCGACTTGACAGCGTATTGTTCTGCGCCCCGATCGCCATGCTCTATCTTTTGATCTTCGGATCCTTGTGAGGCAAGATATGAAACAGGTCGTATTGCTGGGATCAACCGGCTCTATCGGAAGGCAAACTCTGGACGTTATTCGAGCGGACCCCGGCGGTTTTCAGCTTTTAGCCATATGTGCCGGACACGATACCGCGACGCTGGTATCGCAGGCAATGGAATTTATGCCGCGCTATATCGGCGTGGCGGATGAAAAGGCGGCGATGACGCTTAAAGAGGCGCAAAAGGATATCGGCGCGCAGATCATCGTCGGCAAGGATGCCGCGTCAACGCTTGCGGCTTTGGATGAGGCCGACCTTATCGTGAACGCGATCAGCGGCTTTGCAGGCATGCTTCCGCTCTTGTGCGCGCTTCGCGCGGGCAAAACCGTCGCGCTTGCCAATAAGGAAAGTATCGTTTGTGCGCATAACCTCGTTTGGGATGCGCTTGACGCCTATGGCGGTCGGATATTGCCAATAGACAGCGAGCAATCGGCAATCTTTCAATGCCTTGCGGCGACGAATTATCGCAAGGACGTAAAACGGCTAATCTTGACCGCGTCGGGCGGGCCGTTCCGAAACGCGACGCTTGAACAAATGCGCCTAGTTACGCCTGATGAGGCGCTCAAGCATCCGACCTGGAGCATGGGGAGGCAAATATCGCTTGACTCGGCGACGCTGTTCAACAAGGGCTTAGAAATTATGGAGGCGGCGTACCTCTTTGAAATCAACACGATCCATGTGCTGATCCACCCGGAATCGATCGTTCATTCCATGGTGGAGTTTGCAGACGGCAGCACGATCGCGCAAATGAGTATGCCGGATATGCGCCTTGCGATCGCCTATGCGATGACGTATCCGCTTCGCGCGCCCCTCGGCTTTGGTACGCTTGACTTGAGTACGGCGGGTAAGCTGACTTTTGAAAAACCGGATACGGAACGTTTTCCCGCCCTACGCCTTGCGTATGAGGCGCTTGCGGACGGCGAGACGCTGCCGATTGTCTATAACGCGGCCAAGGAAGAAGCTTCGGCTATGTTTTTTGAAGGAGAGATCGGCTTTACGCAGATCGCTGATAAGGTGGAATACGCCATGCGACACAGCGGCGGCGGCTGGGCTAGAAGCGTTCAGGACATACTGGATATTGATGAAGCGGCGAGAAAGCTTGCCAGAAAGGGATAGTTGCAATCTTGACGACGGTAATATCGATTTTATGCGCCCTGCTGGTCATCGGCATATTGGCGTTTGTGCATGAGCTAGGGCATTTTTTGGTTGCAAAGAGCTTTGGCTTTGGCATTTTGGAATTTGCGATTGGCATGGGGCCGGTCGTGTGGAAAAAAGAAAAGGACGGGATACAGTATTCGCTTAGAGCCTTCCCGATCGGGGGGATGTGCCGCTTTGAGGGGGAGGACGAGAAAAGTGAGAATCCCCGCGCCTTCAACAACCAAAAGGTATGGAAGCGTATACTGGTCGTGCTGGCAGGGCCTTTGATGAATGTCCTTTTCGCAGTATTCTTTGCGATTGTGACCCTCGTAGCTTACGGCGACTATATGCCGCAGATCGTTGGATTTTCGGATGCAAGCTCCCCGGCGGCGCTTTCGGGCATGAAAGAGGGAGACATCCTGCTCAAGGTGGACGGAGAAAAGATTACCTACTATACGGAGGCGACCGACGCGATCAGGCAGGCAAATTCAGAAAGCTGCATTGTCGAGGTGGATCGCGGCGGCGAAAAAGTAGAGCTTACCTTGCAAAACATCTATAACCAAAGCGAAGGCCGCAACATGCTCGGCGTTACGATTCAGCCGGCACGGTATCACTTTTCCTTCATGAGCTGTGTGGGAAATTCGTTTCGTTATGTCGGCGAGATGGTCGGCATGATGTTCGATTTTTTCGGTGAGCTGTTTAAGGGTAATGTACAGGAGGGCGACGTCGGAGGCCCCGTGATGATGATCGATATCATCGGTCAAGCGGTGCGGCTCGGGTTTGAATCGGTACTGCGTATGGCGGTGCTGATCAGCATCAATCTTGCGGTCGTCAATATTCTGCCCTTTCCCGCGCTCGACGGAGGACGCCTGGTCTTTATGCTGATCGAGGCGGTGCGAGGAAAGCCGATCGACCCAAATGCCGAGGGCATGGTACACCTGATCGGCTTCGGGCTGCTGATGCTTTTAGTTGTGTTTTTGACCTATAAAGATATTATAAGGCTGATTCAATGACGAAATGTATTAAGGTAGGCGGAAGGTTTATCGGCGGGGGTAATCCGCCAAGTATACAGTCGATGACGAACACGGATACCGCGGATGCGGCGGCGACGATTGCGCAGATCCTTCGACTTGAAGCGGCGGGCTGTGAGATCGTCCGATTTTCCGTATATAATGAGGCTTGCGCCGCAGCGATACCGAAGATCAAAGCGGGCACGCATATTCCGCTGGTGGCGGATATTCATTTTAACTACCGTCTGGCGATCGCCGCGATGGAAAACGGGATTGACAAGCTGCGCATCAATCCCGGGAACATCGGCGCCGAACAAAGAGTCAGAGCCGTTACCGCCTGCGCCAAGGCAAACGGCGTGCCGATTCGCATCGGCGTCAACGCGGGCTCGCTTGAAAAGGAGCTTTTGGAAAAATACGGCGGTCCTACGCCGGAAGCTATGGTGGAAAGCGCGAAGAAGCATATCGCGATTTTAGAAAAAGAGCATTTTTACGACATCGTCCTTTCGCTAAAAGCCTCTAATGTACCTGAATGCGTCAAGGCCTACAGACTGATGCACAGCCAATCAGATTATCCGCTGCATATCGGAATCACCGAAGCGGGCGCGGGAGAGGATGCGCTCGTGCAGTCCGCCGTAGGCTTGGGCGCGCTGCTGCTTGAAGGGATCGGCGATACGCTTCGCGTTTCCATGACAGGAGATCCGCTGCCCGAGGTCTATGCCGCTAAGGCAATCCTTCGTGCGGCGGGACTGCGGCAGGAGGGAGTGCGCATCACGAGCTGCCCCACCTGCGGCAGAACCGGCTTTGACCTTTTACCGGTTGTAGAAACGGTCAAGACGGCGCTTGGGGATCTTGAAAAACCGCTCCATATCGCCGTGATGGGCTGCATCGTCAACGGTCCGGGCGAAGCGAGAGAAGCGGATATGGGACTCGCCTTCGGCGACCATGGCAAAAAAGCAATGCTGTTCGTAAAAGGTGAACAACGCGGCGTGTTTGAAGCAAAACAGGCAATCATGAAATTGGTGGATATGGCAAAAAATGGATGAAAAACTCGAAGGCTTATTTTCGCGTCTTTCGGTAAAGCTGCTTTCCGCGCAGTTTTCACGCGGCGAAAATCGGCTCCATGCCCGCATTTCGGCAAAAAAACTGCTCAGTACGCAGGAAAAAGAACAAATCGAGCGAGCGCTCTATATGAGTTTGCCAGAGTGCTTACTTGATCTTACCATTGAGTATCCCGATGCGCCCAAAATGCTGGAAAATGATTTTGCGGCGATTGCCGCCTACCTTGAGGACGAATGGTTTGCAGATCATCCGATCCTGCGTCCGTTTTTCGATCAAGCGGATTGGAACTATGCAGATGGTGCGATCAGCGCGCATGTCATGCAGGCATGTCTAGAAATCAAGGATATAAACGCGTCTATACGTCAATACGAGCAAAGAGCGGAGGAACTGCTGCTGCGCCCCGTGCGTCTGCGCTTGATCGGCGACGTTCCTGCGCGGGAAATGAACGAAAAAAAGAGCGCGAAGGCAGCCATGTCCAAAATAATCCTTACCACTGCGACGCAGGGCGGAGGAACGAGCAGAAAAACAAGGAACAGCGCGAACGAAGCGCGAAGCGGAAAAAGCGCAAGAACAGTAGCCGGCGTTTCACCGATCTACGGACGCACGGCGCCAAGGGCGGAGAACTGCGTTAAAATGGCGGATATACAGGAAAATGCCGGAAGCGTCACGATCAAGGGGCTTATTCTCTCTATGGAGACGAAGGAACGGCGGGATAAAGGCATCATTCTGCAAGCTGTCATCACAGATAAGACAGGAACCTTACCCGTCAAGGTGTTTTTAAGCGAAAATGAAAAGCTTGTCGCGGACAAGGTAGCTCAGTGCAAAAAGGACGGAGACTGCCTCTTGGTACACGGCAATTACAATATGGATACATGGCTCAAGCGCATGTGCGTTATAGCCCGGGAAATAGCGATCGTACCGGCGTCTAAACGCGAGGATACGGCGGAGGAAAAGCGTGTCGAGCTGCATCTGCATACAAAAATGTCCAGCATGGACGCGCTGGTAGATCCCGCCGTCGCCGTAAAAACGGCGGCGAGGTGGGGACATAAGGCTGTAGCGATTACGGATCATGGCGTCGTACAGGCGTTTCCGGCGGCGGTCAATGCGGCGAACAAGCTGAAAAAGGACGGTAAAGAGATCAAGGTCATTCTTGGCGTAGAGGGTTATCTGCAAAGCGACTGCGAGATAAGCGCCTACCATGATAAATCCTTTGCCTCCATTTGTATAACAAGCGCAAAGGGGCTTGAGCTGCCTTGCATTTTTGAAATAGCGGCATTGTGCTTTGATGAGAACGGACAGGAGGAGGGCGCGCTGCGAATTCTTGTAGACTCCGGAATGCCGTTGCCCAAAGAGATAGAAGAAGAAACCGGCATCATGGAAGCCGACCTTTCGGAAGGATTGGTTCTCTACGACGCCCTAACGCAGCTTTTTACATTTGTAGGCGAGCGGATACCGGTCATGGACGCAGAAAGCGCCGCCGTACTGCATGCTTACTGTGAACGGCTTGAGCTGCCCGCCCTTGCGTCCTTTGCCGATCCGTGGAAGCTGCATTATGATCTTCTGAGGGGAAATGCGGACGCGACGGGCAAAAACGCGATGGAACGAGCAAAAGTGAGCGCCGCACTTATGCAAGGGTTGCTCAATAAGCTAAAAGAAAAGCATATCCAAGCGCTGCCGCTTTTTACCGGACGGCAAATCGAAAAGACAAAGGGAAAACGGAGCACCTACCATATTATACTGCTTGCGAAAAACCACGAAGGACTGATGAATCTTTATCGCTTGGTTTCTTATGCGCACTTAGAGCATCTAAAGAAGGTTCCGCGCATTCCCAAAAGCCTTTTATGCTTGTACCGCGAGGGTGTGATTGTGGGCGGCGCTTGCGAGGCAGGCGAGGTTTTCCGCGCTGTGCTTGAAGAAAAAAGCGCAGAGGAGCTTGAGCGCATCGCTTCGTTCTATGACTATATGGAGATTCAACCGATCGGCAACAATGCGTTTTTGGTGAGAGAGGAGCGCGTAAAGGATGATGACGGTCTGCGGGAGCTGAACAGGCGCATCCTTGAGCTGGGAGACCGATTGAGGAAAATGACGGTCGCGACGGGCGACGTGCATTTTCTTGACCCGGAGGATGCGATCTTTCGCGCCGTGCTGATGAGCGCGCGAGACTTTAAGGATGCGGAGCAGCAGGCGCCGCTTTACTTTAAGACCACGCAGGAGATGCTGGACGAATTTGCGTATTTGGGTGAGGAACGCGCGAGGGAGGTCGTGATTGAAAATCCCGGCCGAATCGCCGATCTGTGCGAGGCGATGCCCCCGTTCCTTTCTGAAAAAAGCACCTATGCACCGACCTTCCCGGGCGCGAACGACGAGCTGCGCGGTATGGCGGAGAAAAAGGCGCATGAAATCTACGGCGAGGTATTGCCGGAAATCGTGCAGAAGCGACTGGATAAAGAGCTGAACTCAATCATCGGCAACGGCTATGCTTCACTGTATCTCATGGCGCAGCGTTTGGTGAGAAAGTCCAACGACGACGGATATCTGGTCGGCTCGCGTGGTTCGGTCGGATCTTCTTTTGTAGCGACGATGGCGGGCATAACAGAGGTCAATCCGCTTCAGCCCCACTATGTATGCCCAAAGTGTCAGCACAGCGACTTTGATATTGACCGAAGCAGATACGCCTGCGGGGTGGATTTGCCGGATAAGGATTGTCCGCAGTGCGGAACAAAGTATCAAAAGCTTGGCTACGAGATCCCCTTTGAGACCTTCCTTGGCTTTAAGGGCGACA
>CAZNJN010000011.1:641-10494 GCA_964573365.1 uncultured Oscillospiraceae bacterium | reverse complement strand
ATTTCCGGTCTGCAGGAAAAGACGGTGTATGGCTATGTGATGAAATACTGTGAGCAGCAGGGCGTAACCTTGAGCAAGGACGAGGTAGACCGGCTGGTGATAGGCTGCTCGGGCGTCAAGCGCACAACGGGACAGCATCCGGGCGGCATTGTTATCGTACCGGAGGAAAACGACATTATGGAATTTACGCCCATTCAGTATCCGGCAGACAAAAGCGATGCGGGCACGATCACCACGCACTTTGATTTCCATGCGATGGACGATCGCCTTGTTAAGCTGGATATACTTGGGCATGTCGATCCTACGGCGCTTCGTATGCTGCAGGATATGACGGGTATTGATCCAAAGGATATTCCGCAGGACGATCCGGATACTATGAGGCTCTTTTCTACACAGGAGCCTCTGTGCATCGACCTCAAGGAGCTTGACTGCGACGTGGGTTCGATCGCTATACCTGAATTTGGCACCAGCTTTGTGCGTCAGATGCTCATGGATACGCGCCCGACGACGATGGAGGAGTTGGTTCGCATAGCCGGACTTTCTCACGGAACGGACGTGTGGCTGGGGAACGCGCAGGATCTTGTACGCGGCGGCAAGGCCACGCTTCGCGAGGTGATCTGCACGCGCGACGACATTATGAACTATCTGATTTTGCAGGGCGGCGACCCCTCCATGTCCTTTAAGACGATGGAAAGCGTAAGAAAGGGGCGTGGTCTCACGCCGGAGATGGAGGAGCATATGAGCAAGCTTCCCATCCACGACTGGTTTGCCGACTCCTGCAAAAAGATCGGGTATATGTTCCCGCGCGCACATGCGGCGGCCTATGTGATGATGGCTTTTCGTGTAGCGTATTACAAGATGCACGAGCCGCTTGCTTTTTACGCGGTCTACTATCAGTGCCGTGCGGCCGACGCCTTTGATCAGGCATACGCCAAGGGCGGCGCGGCGCGGGTGCTGAAAAATATTAAAGCGCTAAAGAAGAAGGGCAATGAGATCGATCAAAAGGAAGCCGATCTGCTTGTTACGCTCGAGGTAGTATATGAGATGAACCTAAGAGGGATCGAGCTTTTGGACGTGGATATCTACAAGTCCGATGCAAAGCGGTTTTTGATTGAGGACGGCGCGCTAAGACCTCCGCTTTGCGCGGTAGCGGGCGTAGGCGCAAACGCCGCCGAGAGCATCGCAAAAGCGAGGGATGGGATGACCTATATTTCGGTGGAGGATTTTCAAAAGCGCACAAAGGCGAACAGCGGCGTCATCAACGCGCTCAAGGAGGCGGGCTGCCTAGACGGAATGCCGGAGAAAAACCAGATTTCGCTCTTTAATCTTTCGGATGCTGAATAAGCCCATGTTTAGGGAGAAAAGTTTGACTTTCATGGTGACGCATGGTATAATTCCATCGTTGGTCAGCTAAATGCTGTATGATGGACTGGTAAGAGTGGGTTATTTCCCGCTCTTTTATTTTGAAAACGCGAGGAGGACGCAGTTGAAAACAAGCGAAGTGGTGGCGCAGCTTCTTGAAAAGACCATTTGCGATATGGGCTTTGCGCTTTATGATGTGGAATATCAAAAAGAGCAGGGGGCCTGGGTGCTTACGATCTTTATCGATAAAGAGGGCGGCGTGGACATTGACGATTGCGAAAAGGTCTCCCGCGCAGTAGAACCGATTTTGGATGAAAAAGACCCTATCGCGGAAAGCTATTTTTTAAGCGTTTCCTCGATAGGACTTGACAGACCCTTGAAAATCGATAAGGATTTTGAACGGAACATCGGGCAAAAAATAACGGTTAAGCTTTATGCGCCGATTGAAAAGAAAAAGGAATTTACTGGCATATTAAAAAGCTATACGGATAAGGATTTCACGATCCAAGGTGAAAACGGCGGAGAAATGCGCTTTATCCGCAAGGATACGGCAAAGGTGGAGCCGTATATCGACTTTAGCAGTTTATAATCAATGTAGTGCATATGAGATTATCAAGAAGGAGAGACAAACATGAATCCCGAGTTTATGGAAGCGCTCGGAGCGATTGAAAAAGAGCGCGGCATCAGCAAGGACGTTTTGATAGACGCCTTTGAAGCGGCCTTGGTAGCCGCATACAAACGCAACTTTGGCGCAAACAATAATGTGCGTGCGATCGTGGATCACGATACGGGAGAGGTGCAGATTTTCGCATCCAAGACCGTTGTTGAAAACGTGGAAAATCCATACGGCGAGATCACGCTTGAGGACGCGCACAAGGTCAATGCGCTCTATGAGCTTGGCGACGTACTGGAAGAGGAGGTCAACCCCAAGTCCTTCGGACGGATTGCGGCGCAGACCGCTAAACAGGTCGTCGTGCAGCGCATCCGTGAGGCGGAGCGCGGCAACATTTTTGACGAGTATGTTGAAAAAGAAAACGAAGTGCTTACCGCCATTGTGCAGCGCGTAGAAAAGGGCGGCGTATATGTGGAGCTGGGCAAGACCGACGGTGTGATCGCGCCCAACGAGGAAATCCCGGGAGAGACCTATAACAATGCGGACAGACTCAAGGTTTATGTGCTTGAAGTGCGCAAAGCCAATAAAGGTCCGCAGGTGCTTGTTTCCCGCACGCATCCGGGTCTTGTCAAGCGCCTTTTCGAGCTTGAGGTACCGGAGATTCAGACGGGTATCGTACAGATCAAATCCATTGCGCGCGAGGCCGGCTTCCGCACGAAGGTCGCTGTACATTCCAGCGATCCGCAGATTGACGCCGTAGGCGCCTGCGTGGGACAAAAAGGTATTCGCGTGGAGCGCATTGTCGGTGAGCTGCACAATGAAAAGATCGATATTATCGAGTGGGACGCCGATCCTGCGGTCTATATCGCCAAATCGCTCAGTCCTGCCCGCGTTTTAATGGTTTATATCAACGAAACCGAAAAGGCCGCAAAGGTCATCGTGCCGGATAACCAGCTTTCGCTGGCGATCGGTAAGGAAGGACAGAATGTGCGCCTTGCCGCAAAGCTGACCGGCTGGAAGATCGACATCAAGAGTCAGACTCAGGCGGAGGAAGAAATGGCCGCCTTTGAGCAGCAGCCGGAAGAGGAATCCGCGGAGCAGGAAATGGAACTGTTTCCCGATACGGAGGCATAAAGCATGGCGAACAAGATCCCGATGCGCATGTGCGTAGCCTGCCGGGAGATGAAACCGAAAAAGGAACTGGTGCGGATTGTGCGCGCAGCCACAGAGGATAAAACGGAAAAACCCAAGATACTCATTGATCGAAGCGGCAAAATGAACGGACGGGGCGCCTATCTGTGCGCAAGCGGAGCGTGCCTTGAAAAAGCGCAGAGGATACGCGCGCTGGAGCGGGCGCTGGACTGCCCGATTTCCGCCGAGGTTTACGAAGCGCTCAAGGAGCAGCTTCGTGAAGAATGAGGCGCTTCGATCCGCACTTGGCTTTGCGCAGCGAGCGGGCAAAATCATTTCAGGAGACTTTGCCTGTGAAAAAGCGGTGAAAAGCGGAAAAGCGCTTTTGATCGCTCTGGACGAGGATGTTTCGGAGGCGACGCGCACCCGTTATACGGGTATGTGCGAGCGAGCAGAGATTTCCTGCGTCTTTGTAGAGAAATTGGGAGCAGCGATAGGCCGCGGCGGTCGGATGATCGCGGCGGTAACGGACAGCGGGTTCGCCCGCATGATTCAGCAAAAAGCACTCGGGGGTGTTGACTGATGGCAAAAATCAAGGTAACGGACACGGCAAAGGAACTTCATACACAGACACAGGAGCTCTTAGAGCGGATTAAGCTTGCGCAGACGGAGATGAACGGCTGCTTGCAAAACGTAAAGCGCGCGGAGAGCTGCCTTGCCGAAAAGGAAGAGACGGAGCGCAAGGCGCGCATCGAGCAGGAAAAAGCTGAACGCCTGCGCGAGTTCCTTTCCCGCCAAGAGGATCTTGCCTATCATATCGGCGAACATGAAGATGACGAAGAAGCGCAGAGCGGAACGGAAGAAATTAAACCGACGATGCCTGCGCCTGAGAGTGCTGCGCCCGCGCCTGAGAGCGTTCAGATCCCTGCAGTAGCGGCGAGAGAAAAACCGGCGCCGCTGCCCGAAAAAGATGAAAGCAAAGCCGCGCAGCCTGTTGTAAGCGAAACGGTACTCTCGCAAGCCCCTGCCGCCGAAGCAGAAAAGGCTCCCGCGCCTGCGGTGCAGCCGGCTCCTGCTGCAAGACCTATGCCCGCTGCAAGACCTGCATCGGCGCAGGGCTTTGACCCGCGCGCAAAGCGCGATAATAACGGAACTTATCGAAGCAACGGCAGCGTAGGCACGCAACAAAGGCCGGATCAGAGGCCGCAGCAGCGTCCCCGCGACGACAGAGCGCCAAGCGGTTATGCGCCAAGAACAAACAATAGCTCGTTTACTCCGAGAAGCAACAATGCGTTCCAGCCCGGACAGCGAAGCACAAACGCGCCTATGCAGAGAAGCACTACCGCTCCTGCGGGCGGCGTCGGCGCCCACAGCGCGCCAAAACCCGCGCAGGACGGCTATAAGGCCAGTCCGCAGGCACGAACAGTCGGCAATCCCAAGGATTACCGGCGTGACGATAAAGAACGGGGAAAAAATAAAAAGGTACTCATGCGGGAGACCGCGCCAAGCGGATATGATGATGAAAATATACGCCGCCGGAACAAACGCAAAATGCAGGCGGCTCATAGAATGGAGCCGATCGTAATCGAGAAGGCGGTGATTACAACGGAGACTATTACAGTAAAAGAACTATCCGAAAAAATCGGAAAGCCCGCGGCAGAGATCATCAAAAAGCTATTTTTGCTCGGCACGATGGCGACCATCAATCAGGAAATCGATTTTGATACCTGCGCCTTGATCGCGGCAGATTATGATATCGAACTGGAGCTGCAGCTCACAAAGACCTACGAAGATGTGCTCAGCGAAAAGAGCGATGAAGAGGACAGCGAGGAAAACCTTGAGATCCGTCCTCCTGTCGTTACCATTATGGGACATGTCGATCACGGCAAAACGTCGCTGCTGGACGCGATTCGCAAGAGCAGCATTACCGAAGGCGAAGCGGGCGGAATCACGCAGCATATCGGCGCGTATACCGTAAGCTGCAACGGAAGACCCATCACCTTTATCGACACGCCGGGTCATGAGGCGTTTACGTCTATGCGCGCTCGCGGCGCACAGGTGACGGATATCGTCATTCTGGTTGTGGCGGCGGACGACGGCATTATGCCCCAGACGATTGAAGCGATCAACCACGCAAAAGCGGCGGAAGTGCCGATCATTGTGGCAATTAATAAAATAGATCGTGAGACGGCAAATCCGGATCGCGTAAAGCAGCAGCTTACGGAGCATGGCTTGCTCTGCGAAGAATGGGGCGGCGATACGATTTGCGTACCCGTTTCGGCAAAAACGCGAATGAATCTGGATACGCTCCTTGAGATGGTGCTGCTTCAGGCGGATGTGCTCGAACTCAAGGCGAATCCCAAGCGGATCGCAAAGGGTACGATCATTGAGGCGGAGCTGGATAAGGGCAGAGGCCCGATCGCAACGGTATTGGTACAAAACGGTACGCTCAAGGTGGGCGATCCGATCGTTGCGGGTATTGCCTATGGACGCGTGCGCGCCATGATGGACGATAAGGGCAAGCGCGTGTTGGAAGCGGGGCCGAGTATGCCGGTTTCCGTACTGGGCTTTTCCGAGGTGCCTTCGGCGGGCGATGTCATGAACGTTGCCGAGATCGATAAGCTCTCCCGACAGGTGGCGGAGGAACGCCGCGATAAGATCAAGGCGGAGCAGCTCAAGTCCATATCCAAGGTATCGCTGGACGATCTGTTCAGTCAGATCGCCGAGGGCGAGATCAAGACGCTCAATTTGATCGTAAAAGCCGACGTGCAAGGCTCGGTAGAGGCTGTAAAGCAGGCGCTTGAAAAGCTGTCTAACGACGAAGTACATGTGAAGTGCATCCATGGCGGCGTAGGCGCGATCACCGGAACGGACGTTATGTTCGCTTCCGCGTCCGACGCGATCATTATCGGCTTCAACGTGCGCCCGGACGCTTCCGCGCGGGAGCTTGCGCTAAAGGAAAAGGTAGATATGCGCATGTATCGCGTGATTTATGACGCGATTGAAGAAGTAGAAAAAGCAATGAAGGGTATGTTCGCGCCTGTATTTAAGGAAAATCTTCTGGGCAACGTACAGGTACGCAACACCTTTAAGGTCAGCGGCGTCGGCACGATCGCCGGCTGCTATGTCACCGAGGGTAAGATCGTCAGAAACGCGCAGGTACGCGTGGTGCGCGATGGCATAGTCATCCATGAAGGGAAGATTTCTTCGCTCAAACGCTTCAAGGATGATGTAAAGGAAGTCGCGCAGGGCTACGAGTGCGGCGTCGGTATCGAAAACTTCAACGACATCCATGAAAACGATATGATCGAAGCTTTCGTTATGGAAGAAGTCGAGCGTTAAGGCACAGGCTAAGAGAAAAAAGAAGGATACGGTAAATGGCAGTAAACAGATATGATAGAATCAGCGAGGAAATCAAGCGTGTGCTCTGTGAGATCATACGCGATCTGAAGGATCCGCGTATTTCCAATATGACCACGATCACCTCGGTAGAGGTTACAAACGACCTTAAATGGGCAAAGGCGAAGGTCAGCGTGTACGACGAGGACAACGAGGTGCGCACGCAGACCGTAGCAGCGTTGAATAACGCTGCAGGCTTTATCACTCATGAGCTTGGCACACGCATGGAGCTGCGCGCCTTGCCTAAGTTTAAGTTTACGCTTGATAACTCAATCGAGTACAGCATCCATATCGCTAAGGTTTTGGATGATCTTCATAAAGAGGAAGCGAAAAAGGATACAACGGAAAAATGAGCGATCTTTCATACATAGCATCGGTTTTACAATCCCGTAATGACTACACGATCATTGCGCATGTGTCTCCTGACGGCGATACGCTGGGCTCGGCGCTCGCGCTGTACGGAGCGCTGCTTAAAATGGGAAAAAGCGTGCAGGTCGTATGCGAAAATCCAGTTCCTGCCATCTATGCGTTTTTACCCCATGCGGATGCGCTTCGCTTGACACAAAACGCCGTTCAAACGCAAAACGTAATTTGCGTGGACTGCGCCGCAAGAGACCGATTGGGTAATGCGGAGCCATTGCTTGAAGCGGCCGCGTACAGCGTGAATCTGGATCATCACAGAACCAACGACGCTTATGCAGAGGATAACTATATTCGTGACGCCGCCGCGACCGGGGAGATCATTTTTGATCTGCTCGATATGCTCAACGTACTTGATGAAGATACGGCAACCTGCCTGTATACGGCGATTATGACGGATACAGGCAATTTTTCGTATGCGAATACGACGCCCGAAACGCTGCATAAGGCGGCAGAGCTTTTGGAGGACGGCGCTGACAATGCCTATATCAACCGCTGTGTCTACAGAACGCTGCCGCTGCGAAAGGTACGTTTGCTCGGCGTTGCACTTAACAATTTGGAATTGTACTGCGAAAACAGACTCGGGATCATCCGTCTTTCACAAAAGGACATGAAGAAGGCCGGAGCGACAAGCGAGGACGTAGAGGGTATTATCGACCATGTGCGCGATATTGAAACGGTCGAAATTGCGGCCGTTGTGCGTGAAGTCTCCGAGCCTGAAACGGGAAAGATCAGTATGCGCAGCAAGAACAGCGCGGACGTAAGCCTAATTGCCGAAAAAATGGGTGGCGGCGGGCATCGGCGCGCGGCTGGCTATACAGACCATGGAAGCTTTGACGATATTTGCGCGCGCGCGATCACGATGGCAAAAGAGCTGCTTACGCAAGCACAGGCTGATTCGTGAAAGAAGGAATCCTTAATATTCTCAAACCACCGGGAATGACCTCAAGCGATGCAGTGGCGGATATCCGAAAGATATTCTCCCTCAAGCGCGTGGGGCATATTGGTACGCTCGATCCGGGCGCGGCAGGTGTACTCGGCATATGCCTTGGCCGTGCCACGCGGCTGTTTGATTTGCTTGTGAACAAGCAAAAGGAATATATCTGCGAGATATGCTTTGGCGCTTCAACGGATACGCAGGACAGCTACGGCGCGGTTTGCGCTGAATCAAACGCAAAAATTGACGCGGCAATGCTCAAAACAGCGCTGCCGTTCTTCCGCGGCACGATTACGCAAACAGCGCCCCTCTATTCTGCCTTAAAGGTGGATGGAAAGGCGATGTACGCCCATGCGCGGGAAGGCCATCAAATTGAGGCAAAGGTACGGCAGGCGGACATTGAAACGCTTGAGCTGCTTGAACAGTCCGGCGATAATCGATTCTTATTGAAAATCAACTGCGGACGCGGAACCTATATCCGCACGATCTGCAACGACATAGGCGAACGGCTTGGCGTTCCCGCTTACATGTCCTTTTTGTTGCGCACAAAAACAGGCGAGCTGCATGTAGAGGACGCCTATACGATACCGGAGCTTTCGTCCATGCGCGAACAGGGTACGTTAGAGGATGCGGTTCTTGCGCCGGACGCCTTGCTGGGCTTTCTGCCTTCTTTTTGTGAGGAGCTTAGCGGAAAGAATAAGCGCTTGTTCTTTAACGGCACAGAGATTGAGGCGGATGTGGCGGACGGAAAATACCGCGTATATGCGGATGGCAGCTTTTGCGGCATCGGCGAGGCGGCGCAGGGACATATCCATTTAGGAATTTCTTTTTTAGAGGTATAACGCACAAAGCTGGAGGAAAACATGTCTATCGTTGCGCTTGGAACCTTTGACGGTGTGCATGGAGGACACCGAGAGCTGCTTTTCGCCCTTAAGCGTATCGCACGCGAACGGGGAGAAGAAGCTGTCATTCATACCTTCGTCAATCACCCGCGTATGGTTTTTGCAAAAGCGCCTAAGCTGCTGATGACGGACGTGCAGCGGCTCGCCTTGCTCAAAGAGAGCGGCTGCCGCGTGATTGCAGATACCTTTACAAAGGAATACGCGGCGCTTACGCCGGAAGAATTCATTTGTCGCCTTGAAAAAGAGCTTTCGCTCAGTGCCGTGGTCACAGGCTTTAACTATACCTTCGGCGATCATGGCCGCGGTGATACGAAGTTGCTTGAGGAGCTTGGAAAACGCCACGCCTTTGACGCGATCACGGTTCCGCCACAGATGTATAAGGGAGAACCCATTTCCTCTACGCGCATCAGACAGGCGGTAGAGGATGGCGATATGGAAACAGCGCAGGCTATGCTGAAAAGACCCTTTTCATTGGAGGGCGAGGTCGTCAGAAACCGCGAGATCGGCCGCACGATAGGCTATCCTACGGCAAATATAAGCTGGAACGACGAACTGGTGCTGCCGAAAACCGGCGTATATACTAGCTTTGCCGTACTCGAAGGGCAAAGCTTTCCCGCGATCACCAATGTGGGAAGCAATCCAACGGTCAGCGGAGATCATACGACGATCGAGACATATATCCTTAATAAGAGCTTTGATCTCTACGGCAAGCAGATGACGGTCTGCTTTGTTGCGCGTATGCGTGAGGAGAAATGCTTTGAAAATATCGAAGCGCTGCGCAGACAGATTGACCGCGATAAGGCGGAGGCGGAGGGCATCCTGAGGCAAAATTAAGGAGAAACCGCGCGAGGAGCTATTTACAAAGCACTATTCATGTGTTAAACTAACGAAGTTCTATCCGTTTGCTGTGTTTTGCGACGACTCCGACGCATTGCTCGGCTTACGGTGAAAGTAACAACATATTTTTAGGAGGATTTTAACATGTCAACCAAGCAGGAAATTATCGCTGAATACGCGCTTCATGAGGGAGATACCGGTTCGCCTGAGGTACAGGTTGCGCTTCTTACCGAGCGTATCAATCACCTTAAC
>CAZNJN010000011.1:0-631 GCA_964573365.1 uncultured Oscillospiraceae bacterium | reverse complement strand
GAATTCTGGAAAGAGACTTTTGGTGAAACCGATCATCTTAAGATCAACAAAAAGGATCATCACTCTCGCCGCGGCCTTTTGAAGATGGTCGGACAGCGTCGCGGTCTGCTCAACTATCTCAAGGATACCGATATTGAGCGTTACCGTGCCTTGATCGCGCGTCTGGGTCTGCGTAAATAAAACAACAAGCAAATCGTAAAATACGGCTGCATTTGTGGCCGTATTTTTTGCATATTTCTTTACAAACCAGCTTTCCTTGGCTATACTGTATATTGGAATAAAATGAAAAAGAAGTGAAGGAGCATGAAGATGCAAGAAGCAAAAGTATTCAGCATGGAATTAGCCGGTCGCACGCTTACCGTGGAGACGGGTAAGTATGCGGAGCAGGCGGGCGGAAGCGTAATGGTTCGCTCCGGTGATACGGTCGTGATGGTGAACGCAACGGTAGCGAAGGAGCCGCGCGACGGCGTGGATTTTCTGCCGCTCTCCATCGAATTTGAAGAAAAGATGTATGCGGTCGGCAAGATTCCCGGCGGCTTTATTAAGAGGGAAGGCCGTCCTTCCGAAAAAGCGATTCTTGCGAGCCGCTTGATCGACAGACCTCTGCGCCCCCTGTTCCCCAAGGGATTCT
>CAZNJN010000010.1:0-25149 GCA_964573365.1 uncultured Oscillospiraceae bacterium | reverse complement strand
AAATCCATTCACTATGGATTTTTTATGTGTTCAATTTGATTTTACAATTTACCATCGGGAAGAAATCGAATATGAAAGCGCCACGCAAAGTGTGAATCTGCTGGCAAAGGGACGCGCCAACATTACGAGAAACACCGTGGAAAGCTATGCCTCAAGAAACTCCGCAGAGATTATAAATGTGGGAATGTCTTATACGCAGAGCGTAGAGGAGTTTGCGAAAGAATGCTTCACGCCGGAGGATCACGATATTCTCTGCCACCTCATGGATCGGGATCGCGTATTAAGCGCCTTTGCGGAAGCTGATACGGCATACAGTGCGGAGTACCGCCAGCGGACGCGCGATCATAGCGTGATCTGGGTCAGCACCACGGTAAAGATCTATCAAAACCCCGAAAGTGGGGACATAATGAGCTTTATTTACAGCTATGACATCAGCGAGCAAAAGATTAAAGACGGGATAATCGGCGCGGTGACGGAGCTGGAATACGACTATCTTGCCTATATCGATCTGAAAAAGGATCGTTATAGGATCTATCGCGGCAGCGACAGCACAGGATGGCTTATTCCTGAGCAAACGGAAAGCTACACGCAGGCTCTCCGTAACGTTCAGCAAAAGTTTGTCATCTCGTCGGATTCCGAACGCGTCATTGCAAATATGCAGCCGTCCGGAATTGTGGACAACCTAAAAAAACAACAGGTCTATTCCATGGTCTATTCCGTACATGAGAACGAACAAACACGGCAGAAGCAAATGCAATATGCCTATCTGGATGAAAGCTCCGCTCAAGTTGTTTTGACCCGCACCGATGTGACAGAACTTTTAGAGCAGCAAAAGCAGCAGCAGGCTACCATGGAAGCAGCATTGCTTGCCGCGGAGCAGGCCAATAGCGCCAAAAGCGACTTTCTTTCCCGCATGAGCCACGAGATTCGTACCCCGATGAATGCAATTATAGGCATGACGGCTATTGCGGCGCAGTCCATCGGCGACGACGCGCAGGTAGCCGACTGTATTTCCAAAATCGGCATATCATCTCGTTTCCTGCTCTCGCTCATCAACGACATATTGGATATGAGCAAAATCGAAAGTGGAAAGATGCTGCTGAAAAACGAGAGGATTCCCTTTGATGAGTTTATCTCCGGCGTTAATGCCGTCTGCTACCCACAGGCGCAGGCAAAAAGCCTTGACTATGAGTGCATTGTGGCGCCCAATGTAGAGGATACCTATATCGGCGACGCTATGAAGCTTCAGCAGGTGCTTGTCAACATTCTTGCCAATGCCGTAAAGTTTACCCCGGAAGGCGGGCGTGTTTCCATAAACGTGCAGCAGTTGCGCCGGATCAAGGAAAATGCCGTGCTTCGTTTTACGATCAACGATACAGGCTGCGGCATTTCGGAGGAATTTATCCCTCACCTCTTTGAGCCGTTTTCACAGCAAAATTCCAGCGTAACTTCCGCTTATGGCGGAACCGGATTAGGTCTTGCCATCTGTAAGAATATCGTAAATTTGATGAACGGACATATACGGGTGCGCAGTATTGTGGGCAGCGGTACGGAATTTACCGTTGACGTCAGCCTCGGTATTACGGCGGAAACTAAACGCCGCTGCGCAAACAAGGCTGAGCTTTGTTTTTCCCACCTCAAGGTGCTGGTGGTGGATGACGATGTGACGGTCTGTGAGTACACCGAAAAAATCCTCAAGGAAATCAATATACATTCCGAATGGGTAGACAGTGGACGCAAGGCGGTCGAGCTGGTTAAGGCAAGATGGGTGGCAAAAAAAACTTTCGACATTGTGCTTGTTGACTGGAAAATGCCGGATATGGACGGTATCGAGACCGCGCGCGAAATTCGCAAAATCGTCGGGCCCGATATTACCATAATCATTATGACCGCCTACGACTGGGCCTCTATCGAAAAGGATGCAAAGCTTGCAGGCGTCAACCTTCTGATGAGCAAGCCGATGTTCAAGTCCTCCCTCATCTCCGCGTTTGACAGGGTGTTCAACGAAAAGAACGCCGAGCGTTTGCCGCAGGAGATAGCAGCTTGTGATTTTACGGGAAAGCGCGTGCTTCTTGCGGAGGATCACCCGCTGAACGTAGAAGTTGCTACGCGCCTGCTGGAGCATAAGGGCTTTCAGGTAGAGCATGCCGAAAACGGGCTTCGCGCGCTGGAGCTGTTTACCGCTACGCCTGTAGGATATTACGATGCAATCCTGATGGATATTCGTATGCCACAAATGGACGGGCTGCAAGCCGCAAACAATATCAGACATTGTCGTAAAGCGGACGCAAAAACGATACCCATCATTGCTATGACCGCCAATGCTTTTGATGATGATGTTGAAAAATCTCAGGCCGCCGGCATGAACGCGCATCTTGCAAAGCCCATAGAGCCGGAGCTTCTTTATCAAACTCTGGCTCGTTGGATATCCTTTTCGTAGGAGGGGCTTATGCCGTCAAAAGCTCTTTGCTAAAGCCTCTTTTTTGAAAACTTGAAGCGCAGATGGCCGGATTGACCGTGAAAGCTTATTTTTCGACTTAAAGCATATTGATGGACGCTGTTTTTTTCATAGGCTTAATCAAAAGCAGGCATACAATGATTGTCAGAATATCCGCTGCGGGCTGCGAAAAATAAATGCCTTTCACGCCCAGCAGCTTTGGAAGTACAAGGATGAAGGGTACATAAAAAACGCCTTGACGGATGAGCGAAAGAAATAATCCCATTCTTGACGCTCCGATGGTCTGATAGGTAATCGTCATCATATAGCAAAGTCCGAATGCAGGATAGAGCGCCATTTGGGAAATCAGCAGCGATTTGCCAAACCGGATTACAGCTGGATTTTGGTTAAAGAGCGAGAGCAGCGGTTCAGCCAATAGTATATAAGTACCGGCCACAGCAAGGGTAAGCAGCAGAACGCCTCTGATCGCAAAGCGCGCGGAATCATGGAAGCGTTCATCGTTCTTTGCGCCAAACGCATAGGTCGCTACGGGTTGGTAGCCCTGCATAAATCCCATGATCACATAACAGCCGATTAATATGAGTCGTTGTACAACGCCATAGGCGGCAATAATTAAATCAGCGTCCGGCAGGGGTTTTGCCGCAATATTTGTAAGTGAGGTCGCTATTGCAAGGCAGATCTGTATTAGCGCTGTCGGAATGCCGATGGAAACGACGTCCCAGATCAATTTATAGGATAGCTTAAAAAACCTTGCCTTAATCTTAATGATCGATCGCCCGCTGCAATAGAAGAACACCAGAATAATAAAGGTTACGCTCTGAGAAATGGTGGTCGCCAAAGACGCGCCCTCAACGCCCATACCAAGGCCAGCAGAGAACATAAATATCGGATCGAGCACAACGTTGAGCGCCGCTCCGGTAATGACCGCAATCGAAGATATCCTTGCCGAGGATTCCGCCCGTGCCGCACAGTTCATGCTCTGCGCCGGCAGATTGAAAAGCGCCGCGATAAACATCCAGAAGGCATAATCCTTTGCCTGTGGCAGAACTGCCTCGGATGCGCCAAACGCCCGAAGCAGCGGCTCCATGAACACAATTCCCAAAATGCAGAGCACAATGCCGACAGCAGCGGAAAAGCCGACAATGGTCGTGACGGCTTGAGCGGCTCCATCCCTATCATCGGCGCCAAGCTTTCGTCCGGCAAGAACCGCCGCGCCTGCCGCAAAAATGTTTTCAAGGGAAACCATGATAAGCAGAATCGGCAGCGTAACGCCGACGGCGGCAAGCGCATTGTCATCGCCCAGCATTCCTATGTACGCCGTGTCCACGATATTATAGACCGCCTTCGCCAGCAGCGCCAAGGTAGCCGGTATCGCCAGTTTGACGATCGCTGTTGTGATTTTTTCCGTGGAAAGAAGATTTTCTTTGCTTGCGGTGCTCTTAGTCATGTTTCACACCCACAACGCCATAGAACAGAATATGAAGCTGTCTATGACACCTTTCCTCATGTTCGCGTAAAACCTCATCCAGCGATTGCCGCGCGAGCAGCTCCGCTTTGAAATGAAGGTTAAAATAGTCCATATACATGCCGAAATCCTGAACGATTGCTTCGGCTGAAAGTCCTTCTCGCAGAACTTCGCTTTTGAGAAGCTCTGTCAACACGGACTTATTGAATTTGTCGAATTGTGCGCGATGCTTTGCTATTTGATCCCTCAAGCTCTCCGGCGGCGTGAATACGGCGTCTGCAAAAATTCCCAAATAGCTTTGGTTCTGAGCAAAAAAGTGAAGCCTCGCATCAAAGTAGGCATTCATTTTTTGCTCTGCCGAGCCTTGCAAAGCTGTTGCGGATTCTTGCAAATACGCGGTAAGCGCATGGAAGCACTGCTTGACGCACAGCAGATATAGCTCGTCCTTGTCCTTATAATAATGATAAATGATGCCCTTTGATATATCGTTTTCTGCACAGATGACGTTCATCGACGCCGCGTCATAGCCCTTATGGGAAAACTCCACCATAGCAGCGTCCAGTATTCGCTGTCGTGAAAGCACGTTTTTTTCTTCTCGTTTCATTCTCTCCTCCATATAAAGCAGACCGATCGGTCTGTTTTATCGATCTTATCACAAACAGACCAATCGGTCAATATTTTTTATGAAATCCGTTTTCAGGATTTTCTGCCAGAAGGGAAGCGGGCTGCCCCTCATGCCGCTCTCGCAGGCAGCAGCGTGTGCCGGATTGCTTAGCCGCATTTTGTATGTTACAATCTGCATACGATCCATACGAAAGGAATTTAGGCATATGAAACTTGCAGAAGCCCTTGTCCAGCGGGCGGATATACAAAAAAGGCTGGCGCAGCTCAGGAATCGCTTAACGCTCAACGCCAGAGTGCAGGAGGGTGAAGCTCCTGTGGAAGACCCCTATCTTCTTCTCAAAGAGCTGGATTCTTTGATCTCCCAGTTGGAGGTTTTAATTACGCGCATCAACAAAACCAACGCCGAAACCATAGACGGCGATAAGAGTATGACGGCTTTGCTGGCAAAGCGCGACTGTCTCCGCATTCAGGCGGATATCATGCGCGAATTTCTTGACGAAGCCAGCGCCACAGTCATGCGCGGTACAAAAAGTGAAGTCGTTGTAAAAAGCAGCGTGTCGGTAGCGGAGCTTCAAAAGCAAACCGACGCCGCCTCAAAAGAGTTGCGTGATCTCGATATTCGTATTCAGTCGCTGAACTGGACAACCGAACTGCTTTGATCCTTTGGCGTAGTGAAAACGGGCGGGCGCTCTCGGCGGCAGAGTTAGAGCCGCAAATGTATGGAATGTGGCGGCGCACACAGGGTTCGATTCCCAGATACAACGCAAGCGCAGCACTCTTACACCTGCATCAATACAGCTTACATTGACTACCAACAGCGCCGACATTTTTGCGAGGGTGGGTACGGGGATACAAAGGATTTTAACGACGAGAGCACCGGCTAGACAGCCGGTGCTCCGAAAGCATTATGGACGTTCTTTATAATATTGTATAATTCAAGTCGGCTTATTCGGGTTCGATCAAGCCAAAGTTGCCGTCTCTGCGCTTGTAGATTACGTTAATCTCTCCGGTCTCACCGTTTGTAAATACATAAAAGTTATGACCGAGCATCTCGATTTGCAGCATCGCTTCGTCCACCGTCATCGGTTTCATGTCAAAGCGCTTAACCTTAACGACTTTGGATTCTTCTTCCTCAGGAAGTTCTTCCTCCGCGGGAATATAGGCCGGCGCGCCGCCTTTGAAAGCACCCGCGCGCAGATTCTTTTCAAGCTTCGTGCGATGTCTTACGATTTGCCGTTCAAGCTTTGCGAGCACATTGTCGATCGAGGCGTACATATCGCCGCTGACTTCTTCGCCACGGATGATACCACCGGGATAAGGAATGGTCACCTCAACAATGTGGCGGTTTTTTTCTACGGACATGGTTACGATTGCTTCGGTATTCTCCGGAAAATACTTGTCCAGCTTGGCTACCTTTTTTGAGACCAGTTCGGACAAATAATCGGATACTTCCATGTTCTTGCCGGTAATTGAAATACGCATGATTTCATATCCCCTTTCCGCACCACGCCTATTATCTTATGATGCCTGCGGTGCTCTTTTCTTTCTTTCAGTATATCACAAAATCCTGTATGAAAAAGAGGGAAATGTGAAATCAGCGTGGATTTTTCTTTTTTTCGGCGGCATAACTCATGCACGTTTTAGGGTCTTTTATGCGCTGCGCAGTAAAGCGCTGTTTTCTTCGATATAAGTTTCAAACGTGTGATAAATCAGCGCGTATCCATCCGCCGTCGGATGAATACCGTCGCAGCCCAGATACACGTTGAGATCCTCCTGTGCCAGAAAGTGCGCGCGTACATCTACAAGCAAAGCGCCTCCGGCCTCCGCCACTCTCGCAGCCGCATTGGAATAGCGTTCCTGTGTGCGATAGATGCGCTGTATATCCTTAAGCCAAAGCAGAATACTTTCTTTTTTGTTCTCACCCCGGCATAAAAAATTGAGATAGCGTTCCGCATTGATCGGCGGCAAGGTCATCACCAATGGCGTAATGCCCTGTGTTTGCAGCCTTTCGATCATCTCCGCATAAAGAGCGATAAAGCGCGGCAAAGGCGTTTTGGGCTCATGAATCGCGCCTGGATCATCGGATATCGCCTTCCAATCATAGTCGCAGTCATTGCCGCCAAACTCCAAAAGTGCGAACTTGCAATCCAGCCCTTCCTGCAAATCCCGGTTCAGAAGCTCTGCGCCACGCTCTATTGTCATGCCAAAACGAGCGCGACTTTCCGCCTGCAAGCCAAAGCGTTCCTTCAGTTGGCACAAATAGTCGCAAATCGTTGCCTTATAGCGCATCGTTTGCGTCATAATCGTACCCTTCATGATGGAATCTCCGTAAATTTTGACTGCGTTAATCATGCTGTCCTCTTTTCATATCTAGTTTACTAAACTATGTATAAAGGATTATAATACTATATAGCTGCATTGTCAATATATCTTGCTGATATACCATATTGTATTTCGATATCTTGTCTTCGCTTTCGCTCAAGAAAAAAGCACATGCGCGGCAGAAAACTACCGCGCATGTGGAAAAAAGCCGGGTTTAGGCTTTTTGTTTTACAGAAGAACCATGCTTTGCAAGTCGGGAGAATAGAGGTAATACCCGTTTTTACCCCTGCGTTTGGCTTCGTACATCGCAGCGTCTACGCAGAGATAAATCATCTCAAAGCTTCGGGCATCCGTGGGATAAACCGCGGCGCCAAGACTGACGGAGAGCTGCATTCCCTCCGGGGACTCTGCGCTTACGCAGCTACATATCTGTTCGCATTTTTGCTTTAGGATATGTTCATCGCTGATATTTTTGAGCATGATGATAAATTCGTCGCCGCCCAGCCTGCCGATCAAATCGTCGGCGCGCAGAGTTTTTCTCAGCACAGAAACAGCGCTCTTTAGCGCGGTGTCGCCCATTGAGTGGCCGCAGCAATCATTGATTTTCTTAAAATTATCGATATCGAGCATTATAAATCCATGCTTCTGATCAATTCCCGTATTTTTGAATACTTCGGCAGTGTTTTCTAAAAACGCATTGCGGTTGAGCACGCCCGTAAGATGATCTATATTGGATTGGATCAGCGCTTCGGATTCTCTCTCTTTTTGTGCCGTAATATCGATCATCATGCACATGTATGCATCGTTGGAAAAGTAGTCCTTGCTCAGGCTACCGTTCATCATCAGCCAGATCACTCCGCCGTCCTTACGGTAAATACGAAATTCGATTTGAATCTTTTCGGGGCGATTCGCCAGAAGCGTGGCTTCCATCTGCTGTATGCGCGCATAGTCCTCTTCAAATATGAGACCCGCATACAGACGGCTTTCCCATAGAATTAGTTCTTCTTTTGTATAGCCGAAAAGTCCGGCGGTATCGCCGCGCATATAAACAATTCGCAGTCTTTGCGTATCGCATGAGAGCATAAGCGTAACGCCGGGCGTAGTTCGGTCAGCAATTTCGCTGTAATACTTCTGCCGAAGGAGCTGCTGCTCCGTTTCCTCATAGACGCTGGAGAGCTCTCTGTTTTTTAGCTCCAGCGACTCTCTGATCAAAGCCTGCGTGCGTTTTTCTTCATCGTTCTCTCTGCCAAAAAAGATTGCGCGTATCTTTTTATCCACTTTGTTATTCAGCATATACGCATGCATAACGATCCAGTGGTACTCCCCGTCCTCGCTTTTATCTCTGTACTCGACGCGGATCGCCGTATTGCCTTGGGAAAATGCGTGCAAAAGGTAATCCCGAGAAAGCATATTCTCATACGCGCTGCGATCTTCGGGCATAACTCTCTCAATGCCTTCGCTGATAAGCTGACTGTATACGCCGCTTCTAGGTACGACACGGACAATAAATTTTGCATTGGGCAGGTACTCATACAGATCGTCGCTTAGGTTGACAAGTACCTGCAGCGGATATACGGTGCTCATGGCAAGCAGCAGGCTTTCTCTTTCCATTTCGCTTTTACCTATGCGCTTTGCCTGTATTTGCCATATACTCATGCCGACGGAAACAGAAAAAAGCAAGGCGCACAGTCCCATAAGAATGATGCTGTGTGTCTTGCCAGACTCCATACAGTAAAAAAGATAGGATAGACATAATACGGCTGTACACATTTCAGCAATCCATACAGCCGTCCATTTCCCTTGCGGCACGCGCGTGCGTTTATCCATTTCTTTCATCTATACCTTGAGCCCGTTCGCTCTTTCTCCGTTCCCTCTCTTGTGTGCGGTATGCGGCATTTTCAGGCCTCGCCCAGCTTTTCCAGCGCCGCCATGCGCAAGCAAACGCAAAACGCGTCCATCGCAAGCTGCAGCTCGTCAAGCGGCGGATAGCTCGGTGCGATCCTGATGTTGCTGTCATGCGGATCTACTCCATAGGGATAGGTGGCGCCTGCTCCCGTCATAATTACGCCCGCTTGTGCGCAAAGCGCAAGCGTTCTCTTCGCCGTTCCGTCCATCGCGTTGAGACTTACAAAATACCCGCCCGTTGGTTTGCTCCACTTCGCAATCCCCAATGCCGCGATTTCCCGTTCCAGCGTATCAAGGACGACCTTGAATTTGGGTTGAAGCATCGACGCGTGCAGTTTCATCACTTCCAGCGTGTGCGCTTTATCTTTCAAAAAGCGCACATGGCGAAGCTGGTTCACCTTATCGTAGCTGATCACCTGAACGGTAAGCAGCTTCTTCATATAAGCAAGGTTCGCTTCACTTGCCGCCATTACGGAAATACCTCCGCCGGGGAACGTGATCTTTGAGGTTGACGCAAATTCAAACACCATATCGGGATTTCCCGCTTTTTCGCATAGGGAAAGGATATCTTCAAAGGGCAGAAACTCACCGTCAAACTCATGTACGCAATACGCGTTATCCCATACGAGCAAAAAGTCGGGAGCCGCCGGCTTCATTGCCGCAATTCGCGCGATGGTTTCCTTGCTGTAGATAATGCCGTCGGGATTGGAATACTTCGGCACGCACCACATTCCCTTGACCTCGGGATCGGCAATCAGCTTTTCCACCATATCCATATCGGGGCCGGTTTCCGCCATGGGAATCGTTAGCATCTCCATCCCCATCGACTCGGAAATTTTGAAATGACGGTCATAGCCCGGAGCAGGGCAAAGGAATTTCACCCTTTCCAGCTTAGACCAAGGCGCGGGGCTATGCAGCAATCCGTTCGTATACGCTTTGGCAATCGTGTCATACATGAGCTGCAGACTCGCACAGCCGCCGATAAAGGTCTGCTCCGCCCGCACGCCCAGAAGCTCCGCAAAATAGCGGCGCGCAGATGGAATGCCCATCAGCTCTCCGTAATTGCGCACATCTATGCCCTCGTCAAAACAGTCGTCCGGCGTTTTTAATACCGTAAGAATCCCTGAAACTAGATCGAGCTGATCTTTCCCCGGCTTGCCGCGCGCCATATTCAGCTTCAAACCCTGCGACTTGATTTTCGCAAACTGCTCGTTCAGCGCGGCATATTCATTTTCGCGCTCGCTACGGGTGAGTGTCTCATAGCTTTTCATTTTCTTTTCGCTCCTGTTTTAGACATTTTTGTGAAAACAGCTCCGCTGTCATAGGTTTATTATAAAAATAGCCCTGTGCCTGTACGCAGCCCACACCCAAAAGCGCTTCGACCTGCTCGGCGGTCTCTACTCCCTCCGCCACGCAACCCGCACCCGTTTCGTTGCAGATGCGCAGCGTGCTTTCTACGATGGATCGACTGACCTTATTGGTGACGATGCTGTTGATGATGCTCTTGTCTACCTTTATGGAGTCAAAGGGAACGTTTGCCAGCACCGCCATGCTTGAATACGCCGATCCAAAATCGTCCAGTGCCAGACGGAAGCCATGCTCACGAAATTGACCGCAGGCGCGGCCAATGGTCGCGTGCTCCATTTCACCGATGCTTTCGGTTATTTCGATCTCTATCATTTTTTGCGGAATGCTGTAACGGTTGAAGATCGAAAGCGTCGTTTCCAGCGCGGAAGGATCAAGCAGCGTTTCTCTTGAATAGTTTACGGAGACCGGAATCATTGCTTTATTATCATCCTTCCAGCCTTGCATCGTCTTGAGCGTTTCATCCAGCACAAAAAAGTCCAGCTCCCGAATCGCGTGTCCCCGTTCAAACACGGGGATAAATTCCTGCGGCCCTACGATACCGCGCTGGGGATCAAGCAGGCGAACCAAAGCCTCGGCTCCGATAATCTCGCCCGTAAAAATGTTTGCCTTGGGCTGGAACCAAACTTGAAAACGCCGTTTTTCCAAATAGTCCATCAGCAGCTTGATCGCTTCTGATTGCATATGCTTGCTGCCATGCACCTCGCTTAGATAATAAGACTGCTTAGAAATCGTCGCAAGCTTGACCGCGTGATCGATCATCTTAAAAATGTTGATGTCCACATCCGCCCAGGTACAGCCGATACTCATTCGCCCGGGATAAACCGTATCATAGATGCGCCGAATGTTATCGCACCTTGCCGTGAAAACCTCATGGGTGATATTTTGACAAAGCACAAGAATCTCATCGCCGGAATAACGATACACCTCCGGCTGCACAAACTCACCCTTGACCGTAGAGGCGGCAAAACGGATCAGATTATCTCCGTAATCAATACCCATTTCCTGATTGACGATCGAAAGGCCGTTCACATCGACAAAGAGTATGCCCATCGTGCTGATCGTCTCGGGGTTCGCGCTTCGGATAAACTGCATACAGGCGTCGCGATCCAGTAAGCCCGTGAGCCGATCCAGCCTCAATTCCTCCTTGCCCGCCAAATGATCTCTTTTGCACTTGTTAAACGCACATACCAGAGCGGGAATCAGCACTGTGATGAGCGCCGTTTCGCCCATATGGGCGCTTGCGTTATCCAAGCATAGAAGTCCCGTCACCTGCTCATTTTCCACGATCGGCATAACGATATACTGTCCGTTTTCCAGATATTCTCCGTTTTGCGCAAAATCCTGTTCAAAAATGCACAGACTTCTCTTTTCCACCGCCAGTTTATGTCTCTGTACCTTCTCAATGTCATATCTGCGAAGACTTTCGGTGTCGGATTCCTTTCCGGGTATCGCCCATTCGTGCGCCTGCTTTGCCGTGTTTTGATCAGCGTCTACCGCGATCACAGACACTTTATCAGCGGCATAGTAGCTGCCGATGATATGCAGCACCTCTCCAATGGCGTCCGCATAGCTTTCATTATAAATTAACTGCGCTAAGCATTTGGTGTAAACATCATTCTCATCCTGCGTCAAAGCTCGCTCTTCGCTCAATTCCTTGAGGGCGCAGACGCCGGCGATCGTTCTTTCATCGGCGTCCATTTCCTTTGCGACATGCACGCGGTGCTTTTCGCTTGATTTCATGGCATATACGCAGGCCTGTATAGCACGGGTATATAGAATCGTGCTCTGTGCGCCGGTACAGTGCGCGACGGCCACACCGATAGAAAAGTTGATAGGCTCGCGCATGCTTGCGTGCTCCCGCAACTGCTCCACCTCGTCGATCAGCTCCCTCGCCGTTTCATAGGCACGCGCGCACGAGGGCGTATGCGGTATAAAAACGGATATACGGAACTCATCCTCCTTGCCAATCACGCATTCCTTATTCAACAGCAAACGAATCAGTCTGGCGATTGAAAAAATCATCCTGCTGCCTATCGAATAGCTGATGCGTTCAATCATGCTCTTGAGCCCCTCAAAGTCAATGATCATAAGAGCGCAGAGCGCGTCCGTTCTTTCCTGCTGTTTCAAAATACAGTTCATCATCGCGTGCGCCGTCTTGCGCGTGTAGAGATGTGTGGCGGGGTCAAGCTCAATGTGGCAGGGTAAGGCCAATTCGCAACGTTTGAGATAGTCTTTATCCATCACATAAACGAAAGCGTATAAATCCTCGTTGACCGGCTCCCGCATCATCAAGCAGGATGCAAATACCCACTTTACATTTCCGAACTTATCCTTGCGCCGGTATTGCGTCGTGCTCCATTCACTTCCATGCTCAAAGGAGGCGTTGAGGATCGACGGATTCATCCGGGCGCAATAGCGCGCAATGTCCTCATCATTGATCATCACGCGTATATTTTCCTTAAATATATCCTCGCATACGGATATCTGGTTTTTCGCAACCAAGCTGTCGCCGCGAATGTATAGATTTTCAATCGTATCGGTCGTAATATTGATCTTTAGCGCCGCAATCAAACGATCCTTGACCGCTTCAATCAGCTTTTCCTCCTGCTCAAAGCGCGACTTTTCATCCAATATATTGGGAAAGCGTTCCGATATTCCGATCGCCTTATATGGCTTCCCACTTTCATCAAACTGCATCTTATAGCACATTTTGACCCATGAGAAACGGTTACTGTCGATCTGCCGCAGAATGCAGGCACACTGACCCTCGGATTTTCCTTGGAGCATCTCATCAAAAAAGCCGTTGCATTCCTCAACAAACTCGGGATATACCCAATTATGCTCCGTAAAGCAGGCCGGAACCGGCCTTAAAACCAAATCGTTGCGATATTCTTTCGCTTCGCTATTCCATATATGAAAGCTTGCGTCCTCAAGATCGACTTCCCAAAGGTAAGCCTTCATTCGTCCCAAGGCGACGTCAAGCTGGGCATGACCTTTTTTCAGTCCTTCTTCCGCCCGCCTTTGCCCTGTAGAATCGTGCAGTACGCAAAGAACCGCGCATCCGCCGCAAAAATCAGCCGACAGCCGCGTCGCACGCAACTGGAAATGGCATATGCCTTCGTTTGTTTTGACTTGGTATTCGCAGGATACGGGCGCTTCTTCTTCCACCGCGCGCCGGATTGTGGCCTCCACGCCGGCACGTTCATCCTCATGCGCAATCAAAAGCACATCCGCAATCGTACCCTCATTTTTCCCCGAAACGCCGGGCATTGAGCAGCATTTCTCACTCAAATAAATGCAAGATAAGCTCTCGCCCGCCTCTACGATCATTACGCCATCATCCATACAATCGAACAAAGACTGCATTCGTTTGGGCATGATTTCTTCGTTTAGGGGCGTCCGTGTTGCGTTGTTTTCCATTCTCTAAGGCTCCTTTGTCGTTTCCCATTTGAAACGACATCAACGATATATTATGTGATAATAATCAAAATAGCGCAAATTCGATGTCTTACCACTATAATATGACAATTTATTTTAACATAGATTTACAACAGTTCACATATAAAATCCTTCAATATTCATATATTATTAAACTATTGGAAGCTTGATAATATATTCTCGTTGTATACTTGTATGCACGCATTCTCGTATGCTATAATGCGTCTACGGAGAAATCCGAATTTATCCGGACTTAAGGAGATTCCTATGAGCAAGCTCGTTTTTGACATGCATTCCAATCTGCTTAAAGAAAACTATTACATGTACGGCGTACAGGATGTGCAGGAGCCAAATCTTTTTCCGGAGATCTTTGACTACCAGCAGATTCCGAAGGTCGCCTTTAACCAGCGCTTGGTTCCCATGCATATGCCGGATGATATTTTCATTACAGACACCACCTTTCGCGACGGTCAGCAGTCGCGCGAGCCTTTTACCCCTCAGCAGATCGCGCAGCTATTTACGTTTATGCATGAGCTTTCAGGCCCTCACGGCGTAATCCGTCAAAGCGAATTTTTTGTTTACAGCGAGCAGGACAGACGGGCGATTGAGCTTTGCCGCATGAAGGGCTACCGGTTCCCTGAAATAACCACTTGGATCAGAGCAACTGAAAAGGATTTTGATCTGGTACGTCACTTGGGCGTAAAAGAGACGGGTATTCTTGTTAGCTGCTCCGATTTTCACATTTTCAAAAAGCTGCATATGACGCGTCAGCAGGCGATGGATCAATACCTTTCCGTCGTAAAAATGGCGCTTGAGCGCGGCATTCGTCCTCGCTGCCACTTTGAAGACATCACACGCGCCGACTTTTACGGCTTTGTCGTACCCTTCGCTTCCGCGCTGCATGACTTGGGCAATGAGGCCGGTATCCCTATCAAGATCCGCTGCTGCGATACGCTTGGGCTGGGCATATCCTATCCCGGCGCTTCGCTGCCGCGCAGCGTACCCGGCATTATATACGGACTTCGCCACTATGCCAACATCGACAGCTCTATGCTGGAATGGCACGGCCATAACGATTTTTACAAGGTCGTGACGAATGCCGCCTCCGCTTGGCTCTACGGCGCTTCCGCCGTAAACTGTTCCTTGCTGGGAATCGGTGAGAGAACCGGCAACTGCCCGCTTGAGGCGATGGTGATGGAGTACTGCTCCTTGCGCGGGCGCAGCGACGATATGGATCTTTCCGTTCTCACGCAGATCGCGGATTATTTCACCAACGAGATCGGCTACGCCATTCCTCCCCAGACGCCGTTTATGGGCAGCGATTTTTGTGCCACACGGGCCGGCATCCATGCGGATGGTCTGCAAAAATGCGAACAGATCTACAGTATTTTTGATACCGCCGCCATTCTCAATCGTCCCAATGTCGTCAAGGTCGATGCGCACAGCGGACTTGCGGGTATCGCGTATTGGATGAATCTGCATAAGCTCAAGCCCGAGACCATAGAAAAAAGCGACCCGCTGGTGGCCGCTCTCAAGGAAAAGGTCGATGCGCTTTATGCTAAAGGCCGCACAACCTCGTTAAGCGATGCGGAGATGCTCGGGCTTAGCGACACGCTCACTCTCTGATCTGTCCGTTTCCGTGAATCACATATTTGTATGTTGTAAGCTCCCGCAGTCCCATTGGGCCTCTTGCGTGGAGCTTTTGCGTGGATATACCCATTTCGCAGCCAAGCCCGAATTCGCCCCCGTCGGTAAAGCGCGTCGAAGCGTTTACATAGACTGCGGCGCAATCAACACCCGCTACAAAAGCGGCGGCCGCCTGTTTATCGTTTGTCACAATGCACTCGCTGTGTCCGCTGCCATGCTTTGCGATCCAATCAATCGCCTCATCAAGACTCTCCACGATCTTTACACCAAGAATATAATCAAGAAATTCGCTTGTAAAGTCGATATTTTTCGCCGCCGTCCCGCCGATACAGGCATACGCGCGCTCGTCTGTACGCAGCTCCACAGCAGGCTTTCCGCTTTGCAGCTTTTCATCGATTAGCCTTTTTTTCATACGCGGTAAAAAGCGGCTTGCGACGTCCTTATGTACAAGGCACTGCTCAGCAGCGTTGCAGACCGAAGGTCTGCTCGTCTTTGCGTTATCCAAAATCGAAAGCGCCATATCCATATCCGCGGACGCATCCACATAGATGTGACAGATTCCTGTTCCCGTTTCTATGCAGGGAACCTTCGCGTTTTCAAGGCAGGCGCGGATCAAGCCCGCGCCGCCGCGCGGGATCAGCAAATCGATGTATCCCACCGCCTCCATCATTTCCCTCGCGCTCTCCCGTGAGGTGTCCTCGATGAGTCCGATCCCGTCAGCAGGCAGGTCACAGCACTGCAAGCAATCTCTGAGTATTTGCACAATCGCGTTTGCCGAGTTCCAAGCTTCGCGTCCGCAGCGCAGCACGCAGGCATTTCCGCTTTTTATGCACAGCGCGGCCGCGTCGGCAGTCACGTTCGGTCTGCTTTCATAGATAATACCGATCACGCCCAACGGAACGGAAATTTTCTCTATCCGCAGGCCGTTTGGCCTTATGATCGTATCGTAGCAGCAGCCCACAGGGTCGCTTAAAAGCGCCACGTTTTTCAATCCCTGCGCCATGCCTTCGATCCGCCTTTCATCAAGCGACAGGCGGTCGATCATAACCTCGTTGATCTTCCCCTTTGCGAGCGCCACATCCTTCTTGTTGGCGCAGAGGATTTCTTCCTTTCGCTTTTCCAATGCGTCCGCCATCAATTCAAGCGCCCTATTTTTTACGTCCGTTTCAGCCGTGCGCATCCGTATGCTTGCTCGTTTTGCCGCCGATAAAATTTCCGCCGTCGTCATCTTTCCGCCTCCGTTTTGCCTATAAAACGAGTTCCCACTGCTTCCCCCTCCGCTATTTTATACAGCAGCAGAGGATCCTCGCCGTTGGCAATCACCATATCCGTTCCCGCATCCATCATGATTCTTGCGGCATGTAGTTTCGTTTCCATTCCTCCTGTCGCAAGGCCTGAAATGGCGCCGCCGGCAAGCGCCGCGATTTCGGGCGTAAGCTCGCACACAAGCGGAATGAGCGCCGCTTCGCTGTTTTTGTGCGGATCAGCCGTGTAAAGACCGTCAATATCCGAAAGCAGAATCAAAAGATCCGCCTCTATGCTCACCGCCACGATCGCCGCGAGCGTATCGTTATCGCCAATCACAATTTCCTCAGTCGTCACTGTGTCATTCTCGTTGATGATGGGCAAAGCGCCAAGCTCTAAAAGCCGATAAAGCGTGTTTTTGAAATTTTGGCTTCGATCCGGATGCTCGACGTCCGCGCCGGTAAGTAAAATCTGCGCGACCGTATGATGATATTCCGCGAAAAGCTTGTCGTAGGTGTACATCAGCTCACACTGACCTACGGCAGCGGCAGCCTGCTTTGTCGGCATATCCTTGGGGCGCTCCTTGAGCAGCAGCTTCCCGACGCCCATACCGATCGCGCCCGAGGATACGAGCACAATTTCGTGTCCCGCGTTTTTTAAGTCGCTAATTACCTTACAAAGCAGCTCGACGCGGCGAATATTCAGTCGCCCCGTCGTATGCGTCAGCGTTGATGTGCCGATTTTGATCACAATTCTCATGCTTCAGTCCTCATTTTTAGTGCTCATCCAAAAGGTAATATCCGTTTTTCCCAAGGCTTTTCGCCTTGTAAAGCGCTTTGTCCGCAAGCTGGAAGCCTTCCTCAAACGTATGCATCCCGCCTTTGAGGATAACCGCGCCCACGCTGCACGTTTTTGCCTGCGCACCCGATATATCCGCCGCGCGCATTTCCTCCACGATCTCTCTGGCTTTGTTTTCCACATGCTCGCGCCTGAGTAGATGCGGCGCAAATGCAACAAATTCGTCGCCTCCGACGCGTCCCACGACGTCGGCCTCGCGAAAAATACTCGCGATGCAGGCGCTCGCCGCGCGAATTAAAAGATCGCCGGCGTGATGTCCCATCGTGTCGTTGACCTTCTTGAAATCATCAATGTCAATCATAAAGATCGCGCCCTCGCCGCCCGCCTCGATCAAGGCATTGTTGATCAGCGTTTCCGTAGCAAGACGGTTGTAAAGCCCCGTCATCGGATCGGAATCGGCACGTTTTTCCAGTCGTTTAATTTTTCTTTCCAGCCGGTCAATATCGGTAATAATACCCGTAATCTCCGTTATGGCATTCGCCTCGCCGCGAACCCGCGCAAACTGCATTTTATACCAGCGAAAGCCGTTTCCGTCCATATCTGCGGCAAAGCGCAGCTCAGCCTTGACTTTTTCATCGCACAGTGCGCGCAGAAACGGGATTGAAAGACCGCTGTCGTTTTGCAGAACGCTTTGGATTTTTTCCTGTGCCTGCGCAAACGAATAATAGTTGTTCCGGCGAGCTCCATTTTTATCTATGCCGGAATAAAATACCTCTTGCGCGACATAGTCAATCGAAAAATATGACGCTCCGCTGTTTTCCAGTATTTTGGCGCAAAGCTTTCCATAGGCCTGCGTGGACACTCTTTTTTTTACATGCACATCTGCCATGCTGCAACCACCTCAAAAATCATCCTTGTCCAGATAAAAGTATAGCATGAAATCACGCCTGTTGGGAACATCTTTCATAACATTTGAAAAAACATGCAGTATGCCTTGCAAAAGAGTCAATTGTTGTTGTATAATGCTCTTTGTGCTATGAGGCATACGTTTTATAGCATTTTATCCAACATAGAAGGAGACAACAGCTTCATGAAGAGGATTAAAACACTTGAGACTCGTGATCTCAACAAAAGTATCAACAACGGCGGTTGCGGCGAGTGCCAAACCTCCTGCCAATCCGCTTGCAAAACCTCCTGCGGCGTAGCCAATCAGAAGTGCGAAGGCAAGCAGAACTAACGAGTTAACTCTATGAAACAAAACTGCCGCCTGCATAGGCGGTAGTTTTCTATATGAGGGGATTTTTCATGATACATCAATATGTTTTAGACGGACACTACATCGTGTTAGACGTTTTCAGCGGGTCAGTACACAGTGTAGACCCCGTTGCCTATGACATCATCTCGATTTATGAAAGCATGGCGGCCGATCAGATCGTGCGTGTGATCTCGCAAAAATATCCCGACGTGCCAAAGGCGGATATCCGCGAGTGCATGGAGGATATTGAAAATCTGAAGGCGCAGGGCAAGTTATTTACAAACGATGCTTTTGAAAGCCGCGCCGGCGCGATCAAAGCGCACACCAGTGTGCTTAAAGCGCTCTGCCTGCATGTTGCGCATAGCTGCAACCTCCAATGCCGCTACTGCTTTGCGGATCAAGGCGAATACCATGGGGAAAGCGCGCTTATGAGCTACGAGACCGGTAAACAAGCTTTCGATTTTCTTGTTGCCAATTCACCGGGCAGACGCAATCTTGAGGTAGATTTTTTCGGCGGAGAGCCGCTGATGAACTGGGATGTGGTCAAAAGGCTGGTCGCCTATGGACGTTCCATCGAAGCTGCTTCGGACAAAAATTTCCGTTTTACTCTCACGACGAACGGCGTACTCCTTGACGATGAAGTTGCGGATTTTTGCAACAAGGAAATGCACAATGTGGTGCTCAGCCTTGACGGGCGTAAAGAAGTCAACGACCGCCTTCGCGTGGATCGTGCCGGCTGCGGCTGTTATGACCGCATCGTACCGCGCTTTAAGCAGTTTGTACAAAAGCGCGGCGAAAAAGAATACTACGTCCGCGGAACCTACACGGGCTATAATACGGATTTTCTTCATGACATTATCCACATGGCGGATCTCGGCTTTGACAAGCTGAGCATGGAGCCGGTGGTCTGCGCGCCAAAGGAAGCGTATGCGCTCAAAGAAAGCGATCTTCCCGTGCTTTTTGGGCAGTATGAGGAGCTTGCCCGGGAAATGGAGCGCCGCCGCAAAGCGGGAAAGCCGATCACTTTTTACCATTACATGATCGATCTTGCGCATGGGCCTTGTATTTATAAGCGCGTTTCGGGCTGCGGCTCAGGAAGTGAGTACCTTGCCGTAACGCCGCAGGGCGACCTCTATCCCTGTCACCAGTTTGTGGGCGATCCAAAGTTTTTGATGGGTACGATTTGGGAGGGCATAACCAAGCCCGCCATACAGGAAGATTTCTCAAAGTGTACAGTTTATGCGCGTGAAGAGTGCAGGGATTGCTGGGCAAAGCTTTACTGCGCGGGCGGCTGCGCGGCAAACGCCTACCACGCGACGGGCAAGCTTACCGGCATATATGAGTTTGGCTGCAAGCTTTTCCGTAAGCGTTTGGAATGCGCGATCATGCTCAAGGTTTCCGAAACGGAAGACGAGGATCAGTAGCTAAAAAAAGCGCGAGGCGCTTTCCTTTAATCTATGTTTTGTATAAAAAAGCGACGCCAAGCAAAATTATGCAGGCGCCGCTTTTAATCTGTTCTCTTATACGCGCAGAACGTATCCTTCCTTGCGCGGCGCCGCGGAGGGTGCGGCTTTATCCGCGTAACCGAGGATGCAGATCCCTACGCCCGCGTATTCGCCGTCCATTCCCCACTCTTGCAATAGGATGCGTCCGTCCTCCGCCTCAAACATCTCTTTGCAGCGGTTGATCCAGCAGCTTCCAAGACCTATTGCATGTGCCGCGTTGAGCATGTTCCCCATCACAAGGCTCGCGTCCTGTACGGAATTCGGGTTGCCCTTTTGTGCAAAGACCAAAACAGCCGTCGGCGCTCCGTAAAAGGGATCGCTGTCGTTGCCTGTGACTGCGGCGTTCATGGCGGAGAGTTTCTTTAGAAGTGTCTTTTCCTGCACTACGACCATTTTAGGCGACTGCTTTCCCATCGCCGTAGGCGCAAACGTGCCGCAGCGAAGAACCGTTTCCAGTTCCTCCGCCTTGATCTGCTCGGCTTTGTAGCTTCGGATGCTTCTTCTTTCAAGAAGGTTTTGAATCGCTTCGTTCATCGTTCATTCTCCTTTTCTCTCATTCGTTGGTATGCTTGGCCGCGTTCAAAACGGTCTCCGTTTCAAACGCCGTCCACGGGATATTCACCTTTTCGTGTCTATTGATCAATGCATCTACCTGCATCAATAGCGGGAAGGCGTTTTTCTCGATTATGCCGCGCGCTTCCAGTCTTCGCACGGCGCGCGCCGTCCTTGTCGCGATCACAACGGATTCAAGCGTTACGCCGTTCAAGCGTTCCATCGCTTCTTCAATCGAAAGCCCCATGCCCAGCAGCGTTCCGATTTTTCGTGTTCGTCCGCCGAACACCGTAACGTAAAGATCGCCCGCTCCCAGCATGATGTTATCCGTTTTTTCTTCGCAGAGCTTCAAAAGTCCCTGCATTTCTTTCACGCTTTGGCCGAAAAGTGCCGCCTGAGAATTGTAATGTTCAAACTCTCTTCCCTCTTTCTGATACGACATGCCGATCGCAAGACTCACCGCAAAGGCATATGCGTTTTTCAGCGACACAGCGCATTCTACGCCCCGTACATCCTCAGAAAGGCTGATATGATAATACTCAGTTTCAAACAGCTTTTTTAGTCCACGCAGCGTTTGAATGCTTCTGCCGCAAAAGGTCACGCTGCTCGGATCATGGTCGGCAAGCTCATAGCTGGTGCAAGGACCCCCGATGGCGTTAAAGGAAACGGGTCTTTTCGCCGCACGCTCAAATGCCTCCACATAGGAGAGCATAGTGCCGTCCTCCTCATCGAGCATGCCCTTGGTCACGGAAAGCACCGGCAGTCCTTCCGGAATCAGCGGGATAATGGTATCAATAAACCAGTCCAGTCCAAAGCTGCTTACGCCGCAGAGCAAAAGCTCCGCGCCGCGCAACGCCGTTTCCAGTTCGTCTATTTGATAAAACTTTACGCCCTCGGGCAGCTTTCGTTTTAAGGTGATATGCTCTCTGCTTTTTCGCAGTTCGTCGATGATTTTTCCATCGAGCGGCGAACCGACCAGGCGTACTTCGTTTCCGTTTTCCCGAAGGGGAAAGGTGAGCGCGGAGGCCATCATGCCCGCGCCTACAACCGTTATTATGCTCATGCTGTGCCTCCTTAGTCCGCGTTCTTCATCCGCCGTTCAATGTCACGTTTTGCATCCCGATCGGCAATATCATGGCGCTTGTCGTACAGCTTTTTACCCTTTGCAACCGCAAGCTCGACCTTGACAAGACCGTCCTTGATATAAAGCTGCAAGGGGATCAGGCTGTAGCCGTCGGTTTGGGTAAGCACTTTAAGCTTTCTGATTTCACTCTTATGTAAAAGCAGCTTGCGGGGTCTGAAGGGATCGCGATTATAGATGTTTCCCTGTTCATACGGACTGATATGCACATTGAAAAGAATAACCTCGCCGTCCTTGACGATGGCATAGGAATCCTTGAGATTGCACTTGCCGCCGCGTATGCTTTTGACCTCCGTGCCGACAAGCGCGATCCCGCATTCATAGGTGTCTTCAATAAAATATTCATGGCGCGCCTTACGGTTCTGCGCCACGCTGCGCGTTCCTTTTTTTATGGGCAAGGGTTTTGCCTCCTCTGTTTTGTTCCTGCAAAGAGTATAACAAACCCCGCCGTTTTCATCAAGCGCTATTGGTTTCGTTTTCCATCTCCGTTTGCTTTAGGGCTGGCGGATGTTTTAGCCGCGGGTCTTTTTCTTCTTCTTTGCGATCCGCCTCGTCCGTTTCGTTTTTCGCCGCCCGTCTCGCTTTTTTTAATGCCGAAACCGTTCGTGTTCAATAGAAGCTGAAAATCCACAGCGGCATTTTCCAAATCGACGCCCGCCACCTTTACCCGTACCTCGTCGCCAAGACGATAAACCTTCTTTTTTGTCCTGCCCACTACGCAGAAATTCTTCTCGTCATAGACGTAGTAGTCATCCTCAATGGAAGCGATCCGCACAAGCCCTTCCACCGTATTGGGCAGTTGAACAAAAAAACCGTACTGCGTCACGCCCGCGATGATGCCGGTCTCTATGCTGCCGATACGGCTTTGCATAAACTCCGCTTTCTTCAGATCATCCGCCGCGCGTTCCGCTTCAACCGCCGCCGTTTCGCGTTCCGACGTATTCTTGGCAATCTCGGGCATCATTGCTTTCCATCGCTCCGCGCGCTTTGGGTTCATTTCGCCGTGAAGCAATTCCTTGACGATTCTATGCACCACCAGATCCGGATATCTTCGGATCGGCGACGTAAAGTGAGTGTAGCAGTCCAGCGCCAAGCCAAAGTGTCCAAGGCAAAGCTCGCAGTATCTGGCCTTCTTCAAGGAACGCAGCGTAACACGGCTCACCACGTTTTCCTCTTTTGTGCCCTTCGCCTTTTCCAGCACACGCCGAAGCGTCGCCGGACGCACGTTTCCGATATTTTTAATGCCATAGCCGAGCGTGCCTAAGAAGGTATTGAGCGTATGCAGCTTTTCTTTATCCGGCTGCTCATGCACACGGTAGAGCATCGGTACACCTAAATCAAAAACATGCTTTGCTACCGTTTCGTTTGCGGCAAGCATAAACTCCTCGATCATCCGGTTCGCTTCGCCGCGCTCGTAGAGCTTTACGTCCATGGTTTTTCCGTGCGGATCAAGTATGATCTTCGCTTCGTCCAAATCAAAGTCGATCGCGCCGCGCTTGATGCGTCTTTGGTTAAAAACCTGTGCTAAAGCACGCATTTCCTCAAGCATCGGCCAAACGTCAGAATATTTTTCTTGCAAAGCGACGTCGCCCTCATACATTGCGTTCACTTCTTCGTAGGTCATGCGGTGCGCCGTCTTGATCACAGTTTCAGAGAGCCTGTGTGAAACGATATGCCCGTCACCCGCAAATTCCATCATGCAGGAAAGCGTCTTTTTCGTTTCCCCTTCGTTTAGCGAGCATACGCCGTTGCTGATCGGCGGAGGGAGCATCGGCAGCACGCGGTCGGGAAAATATACGCTGGTTCCGCGCTTATACGCCTCTTTATCGAGCAGACTCCCTTCCGCAACATAGCTGCTCACATCGGCAATATGCACGCCCAGAAGGTAATTTCCGCAGCTTAGGCGGCTTAATGATATTGCGTCGTCCAAATCCTTGGCGTCCGCGCCGTCGATGGTAATGACTTTCCATGCGCGAAGATCCTCGCGTCTTAGGATCTCATCCTCCTCGATCGGCTTATTGAGCCGTCTTGCCTGCTGCATAACGGGCTTTGCAAACACGTCGGGAAGATCCATGCGGCGAATTACCGAAAGCATGTCCGTTCCTTTTGCGTCGCGCGCGCCGAGCACCTCGCTGACATGTCCCATTGGCGGACGGCGTCCGTCGGGATACTGTGTGATGTTTACCACGACTTTATCGCTGTTTTTCGCGCCGCACTCATCGCCGCGCAGAATCAGCACATCCTCGGATAGCTTGGCGTCATCCGGCACAACATAGCCGTTCCCGTTAGCGTCCGTTTCAAACGTGCCGACGATACGGCTCTGCGTTCGCACGGCGATCATGACGATCTCTCCTTCTGCGTTGCCGTTGCGGCTGAGCGTGTCGCCCTTTCTTACCCAGATCATATCGCCGTGCATCGCGCCATGCACGTTCTCCGCCGGAATAAACATATCCGCGCTGCCGTCGGAGGGGATAAAAAATCCGTAACCGCGCGCATTGCCTTGAAATCTGCCGTAGAGCAAGCCGGTCTGCTCCGGCAAGGCGAGCTTCTTTTTTCTGGTAAGCAAAAGTCTTCCTTCCGCCAGCATTTCCGATATGGCGGAAGCCGCCGCATCTTTATCCTCGATCTCCTCCATGACCATTTCCGCCGCCGATGGGCCCAGTCGCCTAAGCGCATCGATCAAAGCGGTATCGATCGTTTTTTGTTCCATATTTTTTCTCCGTTTCTCATAGGACTTCTATGTTCAGTCTTTCCATAATAATCGCAATCTATAAAAAGAAAGAGTGTGCAGCGGTAGCAGCACACTCCAAAGATTATAAATCCCAGCTTATGCAATGATCATCATGACAATAGATATAACCGCGATGACCACAGCGCTCGCAATGGTGATTCGTTGCAGTTTCGCTTCCTTGCTGGCAGCTTTGCCGCGGGAACCGAATACCTGAGTGTCACCGCCGAAAGCGCCGCCGAGACCGCCGCTCTTGGACTTCTGCATCAAAACGACCGCAATAAGGACGATCGACGCAACGATGAGCAGAATGTTCAGGATGATCCGCAAAGTTTCCATTGTATACTCCTCTTTCTACCTATATGCTCAATGGTGCGAAGCACTGTTGAGCCATTATTTGACTGCAAGCGGAATTATACCATACGCGCTATGGAAGTGCAAGGACTTTTTCCGCCCGCCGCGCGTTTTTCCGCGATTTATGCTTTGATCAAGCTCTCGCCGGTCATTTCCTTGGGCTGCTGAAGGCCGATAAGCGTAAGGAGCGTCGGGGCAAGATCACTCAGTTTTCCGTTTTCACGCAGTATTGCGTTTTTGCGCTTTTGATCGACAAGAATCACCGGAACGGGATTGGTGGTATGCGCCGTAAAGGGAATCGACGGATCGCTGTCGTACATCTGCTCGCAGTTGCCGTGATCCGC
>CAZNJN010000009.1:12285-25163 GCA_964573365.1 uncultured Oscillospiraceae bacterium | reverse complement strand
CTTTGATCCAGCAAGATTAGGCTTGTATCATGGGGAACCTTGCAAATCCTTTCGGCTCGGGTGCTGGGCTCACTGTAAAGATATACAGTGGTCTTCAAATACAATCCGTCCGGCACGGATTCCGTTTTACCCTGTTCATAGCTGACGTAGGTGCGCTTAACATAGCCCTCTTTGCCGTCAACACGAGCTTTGATCCAAGGATCGCCCTCTTGAAGCACCTCTATCGCGTCTCCGATCTTCAGCCTGCTGATCACGCTGTCATTTGACCCGTTTCCAGTGCGCAGCGTGGCGTCCTCAGCGACGATCCATGCGGTAAGGTTGGCATTTTCTTCTTCGTCATAAATACTCTTTTGAAACCGGTCATATTCCTTGAATCCGGTATCCGGCTTGACGTCCTCTGCGCTCACGCCCTGCGATCTGCCGCCAACGGTAATTTTCGTACCCGGACAGGCATGATAATACAGCCATTTTGCGTCCTCAACCAGTAAGCGCACGCAGCCGTGTGAGCCGTCAAGTCCTAAATGGGCATAAGCGCTGCGTTTGAGCTTATCAAGATCGCGTGCGCCAAACATGACCGAATGGAAATAAACGCCGTCAACGATCTGCGTCCAATAGCGGGCATATTCATTTTGAAACGATGCAAATTTGCCAAAGCGCTCCCTCGCGCCGATATGCCAAGTCCCCGATGGCGTGGGCGTTCCCTTGTCATCCGGGATCAGTGGATCGATCTGTGTTCTGCCGCTGGTGCAGATCATTCTCCGCACGATTCGCGTATATTCGCCGTTATCATCTTTTTCATAGACGGTCACGACCTGACTGCCTGTATCCAGATAGATATAATACCTTTCCGGGTCTGTATTTTTCAATTCATCCCGAGCTAGGGCGAAGGATGGAAGCATCATTACCATCGCAAGCAAAATGATGCCCCACAGTTGCTTTTTCATGCCATACTTCTCCAAATTACTACATAAACTTTAACAAGTATAGCACACGGCAAAATAACTGTCTACATTGACAAGTATACGCAATTGGGCGATAATGAGGGCGAAAGTGAGGCATTTCTATGGATTTTTTTGATAAACTTGGCGATTTCGCAAAAGCAGCGGGTGACAAGACCGGCGATTTTATCAAAACGGCAACCGATAAGGCTGACGGAATGCTGGAGATCAGCCGTCTTAAGAGTAAGCTGAGCGCCGCCCGTAAAAGCTGCGATGAGGCAAAGCAGCGTTTGGGAGCCTATTATTACGAAAAGCGCCCTTCGCTTGACACGCTGAATGCACAGGAACGCGACCTTTATTCGGCAGTTCAGGATGCAGAAGCCGAAGCCTCCAGTATCTCTGCTTTGATCGAAAAGGCAAAGGAGAATGCGCCGAATGCACAGCCCGTAAAAAAGGGCGTACCCGTAATTCACGAACATATTCTTTGCTCCGTATGCGGCGCGCCGCTTATGCAAGACGCCGTATTTTGCAATAAATGCGGTTCAAAAGTTAAGGAGGAATAAGCATATGGCATATAAAAATATGACGCAGACTATCGTGGATGACGCGCTGCTTGATGAGGAGCTTCTCAAGAGCGCGCAATACTGGAAAGTGCGCATCAGCGAGCATTATCTTTTCTATCCCCGGATGCTCAAGACCGGCTATGTTCCCCTTGGGGATCTCACGCGCGCTTTTATCCGCGTAGAGACCGTCGTTTCCCGTGTATGCTGCGGCCCTGCGGAATTTCATGTCTATAAGATCATTCTTTGCAGCGCGCAGGGCGAAATCGCCGCCATTGAGGTTGACAGCGAAACAAAAGCCGACCGCACGCTTGCCGCTATCGCAAAGTGCGGCATTCCAACCGGCAAGCCTGCCGAGCAGTAATCAAATAAGCAAAAAAAGAGCTGTGCGTCCAACGGGATCGCACAGCCTTTTTTTATTCTCGCTTTTCCGCCTCGATCGCGGGCGTATTCTGTGCAGCTTTTTCCTCCGAAGTTTGTTGCTTCGGCTTTTTTAAGGTGCTGATCGAAAAGATTAAAAGTCCCGTCCAGATAAAAAGGAATGTAATCAGCTTATCACTCGTAAGCGTTTCTCCCATCAGCAGCCCGCAGAACAAGCTGATGCTCGGACTGATATACTGAAAAAAGCCCAGCATATAAAACGGCAGATGAATAACGCCCATAGAATATAGAATCATCGGCATCGCCGTCACCGCGCCCGAAGCCGCCAGCAGCAAAAAGCCGCGCAGATCCGTTCCGGCTATTCCATTATTTCCCAGTCGGAAAAACAATAGAAACAGAATGGCCAGCGGCGCCATCATCAGCGTTTCCGCCGCGATGCTTACTAGCGCCTCAACCTGCGCAAATTTTTTGATAGCCCCATAGATCGCAAACGCAAGGCAAAGCGCAATAGCCAGCCATGGAAAGCGTCCATAGCGAATCACGCTGATCAAAACGCCCGCCACAGCAAAGAGAATAGAAATGATCTGCCATTTATTGCAGCGCTCATGGAAGAGGAAAAGGCTTAGGCTGAATACGACCAGAGGTCCCATGAAGTAGCCCATGCTCGTATCAAGCACATGTCCCGCCTGAACCGCCCAAATAAACAGTCCCCAATCCAAAAGTAGAAAAACAGATGCGGGAATCAGATATTTCAGCTTTGCCTTGTCATGAAATACCGCCTTCAGCTTGCCCAGCTCGCCTTTGATGGCCAAAATGCTTACGCAGAACACAACGCTCCAAATGATTCTGCTTGCAAGTATATATAAGGAGTCATAGCCCGAAAGCTGATCCCAAAAAAGGGGCTGCAAGCCCCAAAGCAGGTAGCCGGATAAAACCAGCAGCACATATTTTTTATTCACCGTATAGCCTCTGCCATTCTATAGTCTAGTTAGCTTATTTTATTTCCGATCCAAGGCTCGGTCAAGTAGCAAATCGGCCTTAGAGAACAAAGCGTCGTCATAAATTTTAATGAAGCCGCTTTTGCGCGTATACTAAGCTTGCAAGTAAGACAAGCGGTCATGAAAGCCCCCTTTCAGACGCCAACTCAAGATTCAGGCTTTGCCAAACGCGAGCTATATTTCTTTCATCCTTTATTCGCTGACGCTTTGTTTGCGATCAGATCGGCAAGCTGTCCCACGGGATCTCCTTACAGGGCCAGCGGCCGCTTACCGGATCCTTCAGCTCCTCTTTATAATCCACATAGCACAGCGTTCGCGCCGCGTAGAGCAGCGCCGCATTTCGGCGCACGCCGTTTTCAGGCGCAGTGTTTTTATTTTCGGCAAGCCATCTTACCGCTTTTGCAAGTCTTACATCCTTTCTGTGCAAACAGGGCGGCGTATGCCTTGATGAATTTGTCGATAGCCTGTCACGAAGGAGCATATCCCTCGTTTTTTCGGCGTCTGTGTTTGGCAGGGAATCGCAAAACTGCCGCAAAAGCGCCGTATATTCATCTAGCGAGCTTTGGACGTTTATACCTGCCTCGCGGGCGGCGGCGCCCAGACGAGAGTAAAACAGAAAAGGCGAAAGTCCGCTTTCGTTTATTGCATAGTCTAGCGTCAAAAAGAAGCGGCCGCTGTTGTATGCGCGCTCAAGCGCGTCCTCCAGCTCGTGCAGCCGCGCCATATCCTCTGTAGACAGCCACGGCGTCGATTGTACTTGATAAGGCGCGCGCTTTTCAAAGTCGCAGGGATAGTTTTCTCTGTCGTTTCGCATTGCGCTTCCGTGTAGAAGCTTGAGAAAGCCGAGCTGCATCACATGCGCACCCAAGGCATAGCCACGATTGAAGCTTCTTTCAAAGCTCTGCATATCTTCATAAGGCAGACCGGCAATCAAGTCGATATGAATATGTATATTTTTCATAGCCGCCAAACGGCGAATGTTGTTTTGCAGCTTGGAAGTATCGGTTTTTCGGCGGATTTTCTCCAGCGTTTTTTCAGAAAAGGACTGCATTCCAATTTCTAGCTGAACCGCGCCGCGCGGCATTTTTTCAAGCAGCCTTAGCATGTCCTCGCGCAAAATGTCTCCGGCGATCTCAAAATGAAAGCATATTCCATGGGGAATGCGCGTTCCGTAATTCTGTAGAATAAAGGTAAGCAGCGCGTTGCAGTGGGCCGCGTCGGCGTTAAAGGTTCGATCAACAAATTTCACCGTTTGCGTTTTCGCGTTGGCAAGCGCGAGCAGGTCAGAAAACGCATTTTCCAGCGGAAAAACGCGAAGTCTGTCATTTCTTCCCGATAAGCAAAATGCGCAGGAATACGGGCAGCCTCTGCTGCTTTCAATATAGGCGATCCTTCCCTCAAGCGCTTCTGCGTAGCCTGCCGTAATTGGCGAGGGCGGTATTTTTTGCAGGGGAACGCTCTCGTTTTCAAGTATCGTACCGTCGCTTAGTCGCATACAGAGTCCGGGAATCCTTTGATCAGCCGGATACGGCAAGGGTTTATCCTGTTCCTTTATGAAAAGTGACATGAAAAACTCGGGTACGCTTTCCTCCCCTTCCCCTTTGAGAATATAATCGATCTGTTTCTGCTCCTTGAACACCGCCTTGGCGCAGTAGCTGACCTCCGGCCCGCCAAGCATCAAAATCGTGTCTGGGAGGCTTTGCTTGAGCATTCTGCATAGCTCAAGCGTCCTATCAATATTCCATATATAGCATGAAAAGCCGATCACCGAAGGATTGAGCGCCATGATCCGCTCCGCGATTTCAGAAACGGGCTGGTTGATCGTCGCCTCCATAACGCGCACACGGGGATACAGCGAGGGAGCATAGGCTTTCATTCCCGCCGCCAAGCACCATGGTGCGGGCGACGCGTGGACATATTTCGCGTTTAGTACCGCGAAAACGATCGGAGCGGGCATGATGATCTGTTCCTTTCCGAAATAGTATTTATACAGCATGTATAGTATAACAGCAGACGCAGAATTATTCTATTTAAGCTTCTTTATACGATCAGTCGAATTCACGCCAAGGCATAGCCGGCTTAAACAGGGCAGCTTTCTTTGCAAAGCAACAAGCAAAGGCAAAATTACGCAGCGACAGCCGTACAGTTATTTTCAGTGGAAAAGTATAATAAACGCAGAAAGAATGGAGGTCTGTCTTTATGCGCTATGGCTATTTTGACGATTCTAAACGCGAATATGTGATCGAGCGGGTGGATACTCCCGTTTCATGGACGAACTATATCGGTACCAAAGAGATGTGCGGCGTATTGAACCAAACCGCTGGCGGATACCTGTTCTGCGGTTCGCCCGAATACCATCGTATCACGCGCTTTCGCGCAAACGGCGTTCCGTCAGATTTTCCAGGACACTATGTATATATTCGCGATAATGCGGACGGCGACTACTGGAGCTGTACCTATCAGCCCGTCGGAAAGCCGCTCGATCAAGCAAAATATACCTGCCGCCATGGCTTGTCCTATGTGAAATACGGCTGCCGTTACCGTGATATCGTATCTGAGCAGAAGCTGTTTATTGCCCAAGACGATCCTGTGGAAATATGGGATGTGCGCATACAAAACGACGGCGAGAGTATGCACGAGCTTTCCGTTTTCGGTTACTGTGAATTCTCCTTTCACCAAATCGATATGGACAACCGTAATTTTCAGATGAGCCTATATGCGGCAGGCACACGCTATGCAGACGGCGTTATCGAGCATGAGCTTCATTATGAGGAAGCCAGCTATCAATTTTTTACGGCTGATTTTTCGCCGGATGGGTTTGACTCTCAGCGTGATCGGTTCATCGGTCTGTATCACAGCGAAAAAAATCCTGTTGCCGTAGAAGAAGGCGTCTGCTCCGGGAGCTTTGAAAACGGCGGGAACCATTGCGGAGCGCTTGCCAAGCGCATTTCGCTCACCCCGGGACAAAGCATCCGCCTTATCTTTCTTCTTGGCGAGGGCGGAGTGGAAAACGGGAAAAAGATGCGCGAGCGTTATGCAAACGCCGCCGCCTCGGACGCGCAGTTTGCCAAGCTTTCTGAATTTTGGAACGTAAAGCTCCAGGCCATGCAGGTACATACGCCAAACAAACACATGGATTCGCTGCTCAATACATGGACGCTCTATCAAAGCGAGATCAACGTCATGTTTTCCCGCTTTTCTTCCTTTATTGAGGTGGGCGGCCGCACGGGGCTTGGGTATCGGGATACGGCGCAGGACGCCATGTGCATGGTACACAGCGATCCTGATAAATGCAAGCAGCGTATTGAGCAGTTGCTCCGCGCGCAGACAAAAGCCGGCTATGGTTTGCATTTGTTTGATCCCGCATGGTTTGACCCGCACCAAAAAGAGCAGAGCTTTCTCTCCCCCACGGTGATCCCCGTTCCTAATCGCGCCGACATCGTGCACGGGCTGAAGGACGCCTGCTCCGATGATGCGCTCTGGCTTATCGGCGCTGTGGTGAACTATATAAAAGAAACCGGCTCGCTCGATTTTTTGCAAAAGCGAATCCCGTATGCGGATGAGGGCGAAGAAAGCGTCTATTCGCATTTGAAGCGCAGCTTAGACTTTTCCGCGCAGCAGGTGGGCGCGCACGGAATCTGTAAGGGACTGCGCGCAGATTGGAACGACTGTTTGAATTTGGGTGGCGGCGAGAGCGCTATGGTCAGCTTTTTGCATCATTGGGCGCTTATGCAGTTTGTGGAGCTTGCACGTTTTCTAGGCAAACATGCGGACGCATCGCTGTATGCAAGCATGGCCAGACAAGTGCGTGAAGCATGTGAAAACGTGCTTTGGGACGGAGAGTGGTATATTCGGGGCATCACCGCGGATGGACGGCGCATCGGCACGAAAGAGGATCAGGAAGGAAAAGTACATCTTGAAAGCAACGCTTGGGCGGTACTCTCGGGCGCGGCAAGCAGGGAGCATGCCGAAAAATGTCTATCCGCCGTGAAAAAATATTTATTTACGCCCTACGGCCTGATGCTCAACGCACCGCCCTATACAAAGCCGGACGACGGAATCGGGTTTGTGACCCGCGTATATCCGGGGCTTAAAGAAAACGGATCAATATTTTCTCACAGCAATCCTTGGGCTTGGTGCGCCGCCTGTACGGTGGGCGACGGAAAAACAGCCATGGAGTATTATGACGCATTGTGTCCGGCGGGACAAAATGATAAAATCGAAGTACGGCAGGCAGAGCCTTACAGCTATTGTCAGTTTGTCGCAGGCGCCGCGCATTCCGCCTTCGGGCGCGCGCACCATCCGTTTATGACCAGCTCCGCGGGATGGTCCTATTTTGCAGCGACACAGTACATACTCGGCACTCGCCCAAGCTTTGAAGAGTTGATCGTCGATCCTTGCATCCCCGCCGAATGGGACGGTTTTTCCCTTGAGCGCCGATGGCGCGAGGGGATCTATCGAATCCATGTAATAAATCCAGCTCATGTGCAAAAAGGCGTAAAGCGCATATGCGTGGACGGCAGGGAAACAAAACATATTCCGCCCATCCCCAAGGGAAGAATCTGCTATGTGGAGGTGGAATTGGGATGAGTGCTGTTCACTTTGGTACGGGCGGCTGGCGAGCCGTTATTGCGGACGGCTTTACAAAAGAAAATGTGCGCTTGCTCAGCGCGGCTCTATGCGAATATATGAAAAAGCTGGGCGTAAGCGAAAAGGGAATATGCATCGGTTATGACCGCCGCTTTCTCTCTCAAGAGGCGGCGCGCTGGGCAGCGGAGATCTTCGCGGGCTACGCCGTCCCTGTAGAGCTGATCGAGCGCGAAGCGCCTACGCCCTTGATCATGTATACGGTACGCAGGCATAACAAACCCTTCGGACTTGCCATCACCGCAAGTCATAATCCCGCTATATATAACAGAATCAAGATTTTTACAGCAGGCGGACGGGATGCGGACGCGTCTGTGACCCAATGTATTGAAAAAGAGATAGATGCGGTGGAAAAATATGAAGTTCTCCCCTCCGTCCCATACGATACGGCGCTTTTTGAGGGGAAAATCACGCTTATCCATCCGCAGAACAATTATATTGACAGTATTCTTGCGCTTGTGGATTTGGAGGCCATCAAAAATGCGCGTCTCAAGATCGCCCTTGACCCTATGTACGGCGTAAGCAAAACCATTCTCTCCACCATTCTGCTGACCGCGCGCTGCGAGGTCGATGTGATCCATGACCGGCACGATACGCTCTTTGGCGGGCGGCTTCCCGCGCCAAACATAGACACGCTCAAAAGCCTGTCCGCTTTTGTAACGGAAAACGGCTGCGATCTGGGCATTGCCACGGACGGCGACGCCGACAGGCTTGGTGTGATCGACGACGCGGGCGCTTTTCTGCATCCCAACAAGCTGCTTTCACTTTTGTATTATTATCTGCTTGAGTACCGTTCTTGGCGCGGTCCGTGTGTGCGCAACAATTCCACCACGCATCTCCTTGACCGGATTGCAGAAGCCTATCAGCAGCGCTGCTATGAGGTTCCGGTCGGCTTCAAATATGTTTCCGCGAAAATGGCGGAAACCGGCGCGATCATCGGCGGCGAGTCCTCGGGCGGTCTCACCGTGCGGGGGCATATAGAGGGCAAAGACGGCATTTATGCCGCAACGCTGCTCTCTGAGATGCTAGCTAAAACCGGAAAACGTCTGAGCGCGCTTTATGCACAGATCACCGACCGTTTCGGTAAAGTTTTTCAATCGGACGCGGAGCTGCGCATGGGTGAGGAAAAAAAAGAAAGCATTCGCCGTATTCTTTTGGAAAAACGGTCGTTGCCGGAATTTCCTTTTACACTTCTGCGCATTTCCTATGAGGACGGCTGCAAGGTCTATTTTGAAAACGGAGGTTGGACGATCTGCCGTTTTTCCGGCACGGAACCCTTGCTGCGCTGCTCGTCTGAAATGGCAACTCAAGAGGATGCGGATCTCTGTGTGCGACTATGGCTTGATTTTCTGGCATAGGCATACTCGCTCTATAAACGCAGGTTATTAGGGGAGGTAAATTCTATGGAGCAGCGTCAAAAAAAACGCTTTTCCCTCAAATGGGGACTATTATGCATTACAGCGCTGTGCTGGGCATTGCCGATCTCCGCGATCCTGCTTCTTAGCGATCACTCGATCAAAACTGTTATGCAAAGCCGCATTCGTGAAACCGTAAACACGAGCGCCAGCTTTGCTTTTGACCGCATGAGCGAGAATCTTGCCGCCGCGTTTGACGCTTCGCGCGCCGCTTCCTACGACACGGCCATTCGCCGCGCCTATTCCTCTTACTTGGAAACGAAGGACTATGTGGCGCTCTACGATGCTGTTAACACATATCTTTCCAGACAGTATGCCTATGACGACAGCATTAAGGCAACCTTCCTTTATTTTACAAGCGATACCGAAACCATTTACTTTGCCAACAACCGCGCTTACTCGGCGGTCAGCAACAGTCCGCGCAGCTACCGCGCTAACGCGCATGACGCCGTACTTAAGCTTTCTCAAACGCTAGGTACGGATATAGCCTTTCTCTCCTCAAGCACGGGTTTGTATATGGTGCGCAATATCGTAGACAGCAGCTTTCATCCCTACGCGGTCATTATCATGGAATGTGACCTGCAGGTGCTTTTTGGCAGCACAAAAAGTATCGTTTAGCTGCGTGACGCCGCCGTTTATATCGATGGACTTGCGCGCCTTACGATCGGCGATACACCGGTGCAGGAAGCGGCAGAGGACGGTATCAGTGTCGATTCGTATACCGGTCTTTGCACCATGCAGCGCAGCAAAAGCATTTCCGGACATATGCTGCGCCTTATAGCCGTTTCTGACAGTGCGGCGCTTACGGGCGGATTCAACGATTCGCGCACAATTCTCTTTGTTTGTCTGCTTTTAGCGGTTCCCACCCTGTTGTTTGTCATCTGGATGTTTAACCGTTCCGTGACCGTGCCGATCAATGCGCTGGTCAACGCCAGCGAGCACGTTCAGGCGGGCGAGCGGGGATTCCAAATCAGTGAGCTGCCAAACAGTTTGGAGCTTGTTCGCTTGAGCGAGCACTTTAACAGCATGTCCCGCGAGCTGAAAAATCAGTTTGAACACAGCTATACCGAACAGCTTGCTTTGCAGGACGCGCGCATAAAGGCGCTGCGTTCGCAGATCAACCCGCACTTTCTTAATAACACGCTGGAGGTCATCGCTTGGGAGGCGCGCATGTCCAAGGACGATAAGGTTTCGCGCATGATCGAAGCGCTTGCGACGATGCTTGGTGCCGCTACCGCGCGCGGCGGCGTGGCCTCGGGTACTGTGCGTCAAGAGCTGACCTATGTTGACGCGTATCTTTATATTCTTTCGGAACGTTATGGCGAGCGGCTCACCATTCATAAACAAATCGCGCCCGAAACGCTTAACGCTCTCGTTCCTTGTCTCATCCTTCAGCCCATCGTAGAAAACGCCATCGAACACGGCGTTTCTCTTAGAGAGCACGGCGCGCTGTGGCTACGAAGCTTTCTCGAAGGCGACGCACTCGTTTTTGAGGTTGAAAACGACGGCAAGATGAGTGAAAGGGATGAGGAACAGATCGCGTCGCTGCTCCGCTGGGATGGCAGCGTCGAGTCTGAGGTTATAGGCAGCGAGCGCATAGGCATTCGCAACGTAAATCGCAGAATTAAGCTGATCTACGGCGAAACAGGAGGCTTGTCAATCGCTATGGCGTCTTCGGAGCGGGTGCTCGCGCGCATTTTGATCCCGAATGTCAAGTTTTGCGAAGAATGAACAACCAAAAGCAAAAAAGGGCAAGCGTGGTTCTTCTGTGCTTTAGCTCTCAGCTCCTATAATAAATACAGAGTTCGCGGGAAGTATCTAATTCTCTCCCGCATCAGTATCACATCATAATGTTAACGGAGGAAAATGAACATGAAGAAAAAGATCGCCCTGTTGCTGGTCGTGCTTATGCTTGGCGCAGCCTTCGCAGCCTGTGCGCAGCCCGCCGCCGCGCCCGAAGCTTCCGCAGAGCCTGCAGCGCCCGCCGCCGATGCGTCGCAAACAGCCGATACGGCGCAAGCAGCTAATACTGACGCCGCAAAGCCCGTTGAGCTTACTGTCGTAACCTCTTATGGCGGAGACGACGGCAATCGCGGCAACTACGAAACCGCCATCGCGGGATACGAAGCGGCATCCGGCAATAAGGTTCTCGACGCTTCCGCCACCTCTAACGAGGAATAGAAGGCCAAGGTCATGACGGATTTTGAAACCGGTACCGAACCCGACATTCTCTTTTACTTTAACGGCGTAGACGCCAATACCATCGTAGAAGCCGGTAAGGTCGTGTCTCTTGATGAGATCCGCGCCGAATATCCCGACTACGCGAGCAACATGAAAGAAGAAATGTTCGTAGCTTCACCCGCGGACGGCAAAGTGTATTCCGTTCCCTCAAGCGGATTTTGGGAGAGCCTTTTTATTAACAAAAAGGTGCTCGAAGCATCCGGCGTCTCTATGCCTGGCGCCGATTACACTTGGGAGCAATTTCTCGCCGACTGTGAAAAAATAAAGGCGGCAGGCTTTACACCCGTTGGCGTCTCATTGCAGGAGGTTCCGCATTACTGGTTTGAGTTTGCCGTATACAATAACGGCAACACCGCTAATCATCTTGATGTACCCGCGTCCGCTACCGACGCCGCCGGCGAAAAATGGGCGAAGGGCTTTGAGGATCTCAAGCAGCTCTATGACCTTGGATATTTGCCCGCCAACACCTTGACCGCCACCGACTCTGAAACTGTGCAGATGGTTGCGGACGGACAAGCGGCGTTTCTGATCGACGGAAGCTGGAAGGTCGGCTTCTTTACCGAAAACTGTGCCGATCATCTTGATGATTTTGCCATTTCGTTCGTGCCCGGAAAGGGTGAACGCAAGGCAAGCGACATCATCGGCGGCATCTCCATGGGTTACTATATCACGCGCAAAGCATGGGACGATCCTCAAAAGCGCGACGCATCCGTTAAATTTGTAGAGCATATGACCTCTGACGAGGTGCTTTCCACCTTTGTCACTACCGAAGTGACCGCGCTGAAAAACGGCGCGTCCCCCTCTGGCTTAAACGTAATCCAGCAGTCCGCCGCCGATATGTGTACGCAGGTAACGAGTATCGTGGGCGCCGTGCAGGATAGTCTTTCTTCCGAGGCTCGCGGCGATCTGTTCGCAAACGTTAAGAATATCGTTACCGATAAAATGTCCGCCGCCGACGCTATCGCTTCCGCACTGACAAAATAAAAAAGAGCGCAAACGGCACACAGTAACGGGGCTGTCCTGTTTTCTGACAGCCCCGTTATATGTACTCCAAGTATGCCGGCTTTTGAAAAGTTTTTTCTAAAGCACAGTTTTTCAGCACAGTATTCCTCCCGCAGGATGAAAGGCGGTAACCCCGATGAACCCTTCTATGATCCATAAGAAAAAAGCGCCTTTGCTCATTTTTCTTATTCCGGCATTTCTTTTTTTGATCGTGTTTTTATTCTATCCCTTTGTGCAGAACATCGTCAACAGTTTTCAAAGCATCGCCGGACTTGGTACGGCCGCTACCGGCGTCAATGTTCCATGGTATGAAAACTACGCAAAAATGCTCCGTGACCAAAACATGGTCACGGCAGTAAAAAACACCTTGTTTCTCACCCTTTGCACCGTTATTTTCCAAGTAGGCATCGCGCTCGTGCTAGCGCTGCTGGTCGATCGAATCAAGGTGGGCGCCCAAGTTTTCCGCACGGTATACTTTTTCCCTATCGTAATCAGCGCCACAGCGCTGGGGCTGCTGTTCAATCTGGTATTTTTATACAATGGCGGTATGCTCAACCAGCTCCTTCAAAAGCTCTGCGGAATCACCGAATTTATCGATTGGAAAGACGAAGAACATTTCCTAGCCACCATGCTCACGCCGGTCATGTGGCAGTATGTCGGCTTTTACTTCGTTATCATCGTAACCGGATTGAATAA
>CAZNJN010000009.1:11120-12275 GCA_964573365.1 uncultured Oscillospiraceae bacterium | reverse complement strand
ACTGGACGGCGCGACCGGCTTTCAACGGATACGCTATATCACACTTCCGCTTGTGCGCAACGTTTTATGTACCTGTCTTGTGCTTGGGGTAACGGGCGCGCTCAAGGTCTATGACCTTCCGTGGGTTATGATGGGTTCGGGTATTCCTATGGATCGCTCCTGGCTCACAGGCACCTATATGTATAATCAGACATTTATTCGCGGCGACGTGGACTATGGCTCCGCCATCGCGGTTTTTATTGTAATTCTCGGCGTTGTGCTGGCGCGTATTGCCAACGCCGTATTCAAAGAAAAGGATTATTGAAAGGAGGAAAAGGGTATGCGGGCATTAACGGCTTCAAGCGGGAAGCAGAAAATCAGGCTCTCCCTTTTGTTCACCTACATTGTTTTGATCATTTGGGGGATTACCACGCTATACCCCTTTTTATGGGTAATCATCAATTCGTTTCGTGTAAAGGGCGAAATTCGCACGGACTCTTTTTCCATCCCGCTTGGCGATTCCTTCACCTTGAGCAACTATATCAAAGCCAGTTCAAGGTTCTCCTTTGGCACAGCCTACGCTAACAGTCTCATCATTTCCTTATGCGTCACTGTGGCTGTAGTTTTTCTTGCGGGACTGGCCGCCTATGGTCTGATACGCTACCGCTTTCGCGGACGCGTTTTTTTACACAGTCTGTTGATTGCAAGCATGATGTTTCCGGTCTTTTCTACCATTATACCCGTGTTTCGCATCGAGGTTTTAGCGGGACTCGCCAGCAGCGGAAACCGTTGGCTTTCGCTTTTATCAACAATCCTCCCTCAAATCGCGGGCAACCTTTCCTTTGCCGTTATCGTGCTTATGGGCTTTATTCGTTCCGTACCGATCGATCTTGAGGAAGCTGCTTATTTGGACGGCTGCAACGTGTTTCAAATCTATTTTCGCATTATCATACCTGTGGCGCGCCCTTCATTTGCTACCGTGGCGATCTTTTCCTTTCTCTGGTCATACAACGATCTGTTCACACAGTCCTTTTTCCTGCGTTACCCAAACGAAAAAACCATTACGCTGCTGCTTAATGAAATCAGTTCGCAGGCAGGCGTCGATTATGGCCTGATGGCCGCTTCGGTGGTTTTGGTCGTCATTCCCGTGCTGATCGTATATATACTGCTCCAAAA
>CAZNJN010000009.1:0-11110 GCA_964573365.1 uncultured Oscillospiraceae bacterium | reverse complement strand
GCTGACTGTAGGTGCGGTCAAGGGCTAAGGCTTTCCTTTGTGTATGAATTCTTGACCTGCTATAATACAAGGATAGGAGGTGAGGCGGTATGTACAGTGTAGTGCTTATCGACGATGAAAGCATTATCGTAAAAGGTCTAACCAAGGTTGTAGACTGGGCGCAGTACGGCTGCGAGGTCGTTGCCACGGCGGGAAACGCGTCAGACGGCGCGCGGATTATCCGCACATATCGACCCGACATTCTTTTCACCGACATCAAAATGCCGGATGAGGATGGCCTGACTATGCTTGCAGGACTCAAAAGCGAGTTTCCCGCCATGCAGGTCACGGTGCTTACCGGCTATCGGGATTTTGATTACGCCCAAAAGGCGGTTCGTCTCGGCGTTACACGTTTACTGCTCAAGCCCTCAAAAATGGACGAGATCAACGAAGCGATGAAAACCATGACAGAGAACCTTGCCAAAGCAGCGCCGCAAGATGATTGTGAGTTATTCGTTGAAGCGTCCAAAAACAGTGCGGGCAGCTTTCTTGTCCGCACCGCCCTAAGCTATATGGAGGAGCATTACGCACAAAAGCTTACGCTCCAGGAGCTAGCGGATCACTGTTATGTTTCACAGTGGCATTTAAGCAAGCTGCTCAACCGTTATACCGAAAAAAGCTTTTACGATCTTCTTAACGGCATTCGTATCACAAAAGCGCAGAGTCTATTGGAGGATCCTTGCAGAACCATTGGCGATATAGGCGAGGCGGTCGGTTATACCGACGCGGGACACTTTGCCCGTACCTTCAAAAAACTCGCAGGCATGAGCGCCAACGAGTATAGAAACAAGCACTATACCTGACGCTACGCGCCGCCTTGCGGAAGACCTGCGCGACTTTTTATCTTTTCAAAGCCCCGATAAGCCAAAACAATCCGAATCCGGCAATATCCATCGCCACAACAGTAGAGCCTACGGGCGTTCCCGCAAGGATCGATATCAGTATGCCGAGGAAGGCACAGAGCACCGAAAAAATCGCCGAGCAGATGATTACCGAGCGAAAGCTTTTGAACAGACGCATCGCGGACAGAGCTGGAAAAATCACCAGTGCGGAAATGAGCAGAGAGCCGACCAGATTCATCGCCAATACGATCACAAGAGCAATCACCACAGCAATCAGCAAATTGTAAAGGTTGGCCTTTGTACCGGTCGCCTGCGCAAAGTCCTCATCAAAGGTCACGGAGAAAAACTTATGGTAAAACAGAAGGAATACTCCGATCACGAGAATCGAAATGCCGACGCAGAGCCATACCTCACTCTCGGTAAGAGTAAGGATCGCGGTTGAGCCAAATAAAGTAGAGCATACATCGCCGCTCAAATTCGCAGATGTGGAAAAAATGTTCATGATCAGGTAGCCGATAGCTAAAGCGCCTACCGAAATCATGGCAATGGCCGCATCCCCTTTTATTTTTGTATTTCGTCCGGTATGCAGCAGTAGAATTGCGCAAATCACGGTTATCGGCAAAATGATGAGCATTTGGTTTGTCAAATTCAGCACCGTTGATATAGCTACAGCGCCAAACGCAACATGAGAAAGCCCGTCGCCGATGAATGAAAAACGCTTGAGCACAAGCGTTACGCCCAAGAGAGATGAGCAAAAAGCGATCAGCACGCCGGCAATCAAAGCATAGCGCACAAAAGGATATTGAAAATATAGCGCCAGCTTATCAAGCATTTTTCTTATCCTCCTTTACATCCGCAAATATTTTTCCTATGCCGCTTTGCAGATACTCATCCGTCGTGCCGTAAAACAGCGGTCTTTGTCCAATATGCAAAATATGCTTTGCGTATTGCAGCGCGGCGCTCATATCATGGGAGATCATCATAACGGTAATACCCTCATCGCGGTTTATGCGCTCGATCAAGCTATACATCTGGGCGCTCACCTTCGGATCCAAACCCGCTACCGGCTCGTCTAATAGCAGCAGCTTGCGGGTGGCGCAAAGCGCCCGAGTCAGCAGCACCCGTTGCTGCTGTCCGCCGGAAAGCTCACGGTAGCAGCGCTTTTGCAAGCTTAAAATCCCCATTTTTTCCATATTGATAGCGGCAAGCGCCTTTTCATCTCGATTAAAATAGGGTCGCAGTCCACAGCGGTTTAGGCAGCCGGACATGACGATTTCCCGAACCGACGCGGGAAAATCCTTTTGCGCGGCGGTCTGCTGGGGAAGATAGCCGATTTCATTTTGCTTGAGTCCGTCCCCCATCAAGACTTGGCCGGAGAGCGGTGTTTGCAAATGGAGAATCGTTTTCATCAGTGTGCTTTTTCCCGAACCGTTTTCACCAACGATGCACAGATAATCTCCGCTTTCTACAGTGAAGCTGAGCCCTTCGACGACCTTTTGTCCCTCATAGCCCAAGCTCAGATCCTGACAGGTAAGTAATGCCATCTCGATTTTTCCTTCCTTAGTTCAGCGCGTCTTTCAGAACCGCCAAATTGCTCCGCATGATGCTTAGATAGCTCGCGCCGCCCGCCATATCCTGACTGGAGGTAGACTGCATGGAATCTAGGATAAGCACGCTCTGATCCTTTTTTGCCGTGTTTTCAATGATCGTTTCGGCTACCTTATGCTCTGTTCCTTCAATTGTAAGAACGCTGTTCAAGCCCAGTTCGTCCATTTTATTCGCAAGATACGCGATCGTTTCAAAGCTGGCTTCAGTTTCCGCCGAGCAGCCGACAAAAGCGGCGTAGTAGTCGAGGCCGTAATCGTCGCTCAGATAGCGGAAGGGGAAGCGATCGCCAAAGAGCAGCGTGTGGTTTTTTGCCTCATCTATGGTTTTCTGGTAATTCGCGTCCAATGCGTCCAGCGCCGCGAGGTAGGTTTTGGTATTTTCGGCATACACAGCGGCATGTTCGGCATCTAGCAGCGCGAGCTTTTCGGCAATCACCGTGCAGAACAGGCGCGCATTTTTCAGTGAAAGCCAAACATGCTCGTCGTATTCCGTTTCATCCTCTCCGCCTTTTTCTCCCTCGACATTCCTCTCCATCCCCTCCTTAACTTCCTCCTCCTTCGCGGCGTCGCCAAGAACACTAAGCAGATCAATAGCGATCATTTGCTTGTTGACCGCTTCTTTTAAGGCGTCCTCTATCCATACGTCGGATTCGCCCCCTACATAGATAAACAGATCGCAGGTGGAAATTTTGATAATGTCGTCAGCCGTAGGCTGATAGCTGTGCAGATCCACGCCGTTATCCAGCAGCATCGTCAGCTCCGCATTTGCCGTTTCGTTGCCTACGATGTTTTTCACCCAGTCATACTCGGGGAATATGGTGCATACAATGCTCAGTTTTCCATCTTTCTCCATAACGTTTGTATTCGACGAGTTTGAGCAGCCGGTCAAAATCCCCGCCAACAGCAAAAGAGCTGCAACCATCGAAATCATTCTTTTCATCTTTTTTATATCTCCTGTCAATACTGTGTGAAAAAATCGTTCGCGGCTTTTTGCCGTTCACGCGCGACGGCATTACTTGCACCGCTTGCAGACGCCAAAGATCACCGTAGCGCTGCCGTCGATTTGAAAGCCGCTTTGCTTTAACAGACTGTCAAGCCTTTCTTCATCGGTCTCTTTTTCCATATGAAAAACCTGTCCGCACTTTTCGCAGCGCAAATGCACGCGCCGGCAATCCTTTTCCCTGCCCGCATATCGGTACTGCGAGTTGCGGCTGTCAGAGAGCGCAAGTTTTTCGAGCAGTCCCTCCTTCGCCATCCTGTCCAAATTTCGGTAGATGGCGCTGCGGCTGATCTGGCAGCCTTCTGGAAGCCGCTTTAGAATATCGTCCATTGACATCTGTTTTTCAGGGTAGCTCTGAAACAATGTCAAGAGAGCCTTTCTTTGTTCTGTTTGATAGTCTTTCATATTTCTCCCTCCGGCATATGCGACTAAGTCGCATTTCATATTATATCCTTGTTCTTCATCTGTCAACAAATTTCTGTGCTTCGTGCCGCTTTCTCGGCCGTTTATACATGCTTGTGCAAGATAGTCCTCGGGATTTTTTTGAAATTCAATTTTTGCCTCTTGACAAACAATCTTTTTGTGTTAGACTAAAGCACATTAAACCGTTGATTCAGACGAGTACACAGATTACCTGCTTTAAGAGAGTTGCCGTTGGTGTGAATGCAGCAGCAAGGGATTTGCCGAATGGACTGATGAGGGCGAACCGAACAATCATCGTATGGTCTAGGTAGTATGGTTTAGTAGGTATCGACGGAAGCTCACCGTTATCAAAGGGCAGATGCATGATAGTGCGTCGTTGAGTGGGCGAGTAATCGCCAAGTCGGGTGGTACCGCACGAGCTTTGTTTTTTACAGGCTTTTGTCCCGAAAGAGTTTCTCTTTCCGGTGACAAAGTCTTTTTTTATTGTCTCCGGAGCTACGTTTTTCGTGTAGAAAGGAGCATCCCATGAAAACCCAAAACATCCCTTACAAAATCTACCTGAGCGAAAGCGAAATGCCAAAAGCATGGTATAACGTCCGCGCCGATATGCAGAATAAGCCGGCGCCGCTGCTGAATCCCGGCACGCTTGAGCCAATGTGCTTTGATGATCTGCGCCCCGTGTTTTGTGACGAGCTCATTAAGCAGGAGCTGGACGACTCGACGCCTTATTTTGAGATACCGCAGACAATCTTGGATTTTTATAAAATGTATCGTCCCTCTCCCCTCGTGCGCGCTTACTGTCTTGAAGAAAAGCTGCAAACGCCCGCGAAAATCTACTATAAATTTGAGGGCAACAATACCTCCGGCAGCCATAAGCTGAACAGCGCGATCGCTCAGGCATATTACGCGAAGGAACAGGGCTTGACCGGCTTGACGACAGAAACCGGAGCCGGTCAGTGGGGTACGGCGCTCTCAATGGCTTGTGCCTATTTGGGGCTCGCACTCAAGGTATACATGGTGAAGGTCAGCTATGAGCAAAAGCCGTTCCGCCGCGAGGTGATGCGCACCTACGGCGCGGACGTAACGCCCAGCCCCTCCAGCACGACCTGTGTCGGACGCAAGATCCTTGCGGAGCATCCCGATACGACCGGCTCGCTTGGCTGTGCAATCTCTGAGGCAGTGGAAGTCGCGACCTCTACCCCGGGATACCGCTATGTGCTTGGCAGCGTGCTCAATCAAGTGCTGCTGCATCAATCCATCATAGGCTTGGAATCAAAGATCGCTATGGATAAATACGGCATCAAGCCCGATACAATCATTGGCTGCGCCGGCGGCGGTTCCAATCTGGGCGGCTTGATCTCTCCGTTTATGGGCGAAAAGCTGCGCGGAGAAAAGGATTACCGCTTTATCGCCGTGGAACCGGCTTCCTGCCCAAGTCTCACGCGCGGCACGTTTGCCTATGACTTCTGCGATACCGGCATGGTTTGTCCGCTTGCGAAAATGTACACACTGGGCAGCGGCTTTATTCCGTCCGCCAATCACGCCGGCGGCCTGCGCTACCATGGCATGAGTCCCATTATTTCCCAGTTGTATGCAGACGGCTTGTTGGAGGCACGCAGCGTGGAACAGACCTCCGTATTTGAAGCGGCGGAATTCTTTGCGCGCTGCGAGGGCATATTGCCCGCCCCCGAAAGCAGTCATGCGATCCGCGTAGCGATTGACGAAGCCCTAGCCTGCAAAGAATCCGGCGAAGAAAAGACCATTCTCTTTGGCTTGACCGGCACGGGATATTTCGACCTGGTAGCATATCAAAAGTACAACGATCATCAGATGGGTGATTACATTCCGACCGATGAAGAATTGTACGCAAGCATTTCCCAGCTTCCGAAGGTGGGAAAGTAAAGCACAGAATCGATCCACTTGAGAATACAGCGCGCCACTTGCGCGCACAAGCAAGGCGAACCGACCGTTAAAGACCGGCTCGCCTTGTGTTTTTTAGCATCGAAAAGAGCATAGTTAGCATCCATGCGAGGATAATGATAATATTCGGTTCTATTTTTTCTTGTTATCAGCTTTAATAATGCTATAATAGCGTGCAGGGTTAAATAGAAAGGTCGTATTTATGGAACAAGGCGCGCTTAAACAATATTCATTATTAAAAATGACCTGGCCGATCTTTATTGAGCTGTTCTTGCAGATTTTAGTCGGCAATATCGATCAGCTCATGCTAAGTCATTATAACGAAACTGCCGTTGCCGCCGTCGGAAACGCTAATCAGATCATGACGATCCTTCTTCTTGCTTTTACCGTTATTAATCTTGCCTCCACCATCATGATCAGTCGTTACATCGGCGCAGACGACCAGCATAGCGTGCGGCAAATCTATTCTCTTTCCGCGCTGGTGAATTTCGTTCTCGGCTGCTTTCTCTGTATCGTTGTGCTAACGCTCGGCGAAACGCTGCTGCGCTCTATGAAGGTACCCGAAGAGTTGATCCCCGAAGCGACCGCTTATCTAAAAATCACGGCGCTTTCCCTTCCGTTTCACGCGCTTATGCTGACCTTCAGCTCGTTTTTGCGGGCGCACGCGCACATGGCGACAGTCACCCTCGTGACGGGCGTTATCAACGTCATCAACATTTTAGGCAATGCCGCTTTTATTTACGGCATAGGTTCATTTCCGCAAATGGGAGCCGCCGGCGCCGCCCTTTCAACCAGCATTTGCCGCACGGTAGGCATGGTTCTTGTCGTGGCTTCCTTTTTCCGCAAGGTTGACGGCGCGTATATCGGCTTCAAGGCGCTGCGGCCTTTCCCCGCCGCCCTTCTTAAAAAGCTGCTCGCGATAGGGCTTCCCTCCGGCGGCGAGACACTCTCCTATAATTTTTCTCAGATGGCAAGTCTGGTTTTTATCAATACGCTGGGAACCTATGTCGTTACCACCCGCATGTACTGCATTATGTTCGCCCAGATCTGTTATTTGCTGATTCTTGCCGTGTCTCAGGCGGGGCAAATTATCATCAGCTACCATGTGGGTGCGAAAGAATACGAAGCTGCAAATCAGGAATGCCGGCATATTTTGCGAACCTTTACGCCGATCACCGTCGGCATCACCATCGTATTGTGCCTTTTTGCCAAGCCAATATTCTCGTTTTTAACAAGCGATCCGCGCATCGTCACGCTGGGACAGCAGGTGCTCCTAGTGGAAATCGTACTTGAAATCGGTCGCTGCCACAACATTGTGCTTGTGCGAAACTTGCAAGCCGTCGGCGACGTGCGCTTCCCCGTGGCAATCGGCATCGCCAGTCAGTGGATCATTGCGGTAGGATTAGCTTATATCCTGTGCATTTCCTGCAAGCTTGGACTTCTTGGCTTATGGCTTGCCTTTACGGTAGATGAAAATCTGCGCGCGGTAATCTTTCGCCGCCGCTGGAACAAGGGTGAATGGCGGCTTAGACTTGAGCAGGAATCCTAATCAAAAAAAGTCTCTGAGCACAGGGCTAAGAGACTTTTTCTATGATTACTTACGCGCAAGCGGCTTGTCGTCCTCGTAAAACGTACAACCGCCGATAAACTCACGCAGGATAGACGTAGGCGGAATCTCGTCATACTCGCTGTCAAGCTCAAGAAAATAATTCAGGAACTTGACAAGCCCGTTGGCGGCGGAATGGTAGCTGCTCTCCGGGGGTACTGCTTTGAGCAGGGGGTAGATGTAGGGCTTGAGCGCGGCGATCTCATAGACCAGCGTCGTGTTAAAGAATGAATCTGCGTTCTCTTGGAAGGGGAAGATCCATTTTTCTTCACCCCGCCTTACGCTGCCCCACATGGCGAGCGTGCGTTCCATCGACGCGTTGCGCGTGCGATAGTCGCGTACAAGGCGGCGCAGCAGACGAATATCCGTCGTGCTGATGCGGTTATGATCGTCCAGATTCAGCGTGGTAAGCGCCGAAACGTAAACCCGGTATACGTCCGCCTCATCGATGCCTTCACCGAGCATACGCGGATTCAAGCCGTGAATGCCCTCGATGATCATCGGCTGATCCTTTTGAAGCTTGATGACCCGCCCCTTCACATCGCGGCGCTGCGTAACAAAATTGAAAATCGGCGTTTCAACCTCTTTCCCCTTGAGCAGGTTTGCAATGTCTTCGGAAAACTGGGTGATATCCAGCGCCTCGATATCTTCAAGGTCATACTCGCCGTTTTCGTCGGGCGTCAAATCGGCACGATTTCTATAATAATTGTCCAGGGAGAGCAAGACGGGCTTATGTCCCATAGCGTGAAGCTGCGTTGCGATCCTGTTCGCGCTGGTCGTCTTTCCCGAGGAGCTCGGTCCCGCCACCATGATCGCGCGCGCGCCTTTATGCAAAACCGCATCGGCGATGGCCGCATAGCTGCGTTCATGCAGCGCCTCGTTCACGCGGATCAAATCCCGAATGCCTCCGCTCTCAATTTTCGTGTTGAGCTCATATACCGTGCTGCATTCCATCAGCTCGCCCCAGTGCTCCGACTGTGCAAAAACGTTGGCAAGCTTAGGGCTCTCCCTGTATTCCGCCACGGCGTCCGGTGCATCCTGCCGCGGCAAAAGCAGCACAAAAGCGTCCCCGCCTATATAGGTTAGACGGAATACATCCGCATAGCTGGTATCCGGCAGCATCTCGCCGTAAAAATAGTCAACGATATCATCAACGCCATAGACGTCAAAATAATCAAATTTTCTCCATTTAAGCAGCTTGATCTTATCCATCTGCCCGTTTTTCTCAAAGGTCTCGTTTGCCTCGTCCATGGTTAAACGGCGGCGCTTGAGCGGCGTGGCCGCGCGCACCAATCGGCGCATTTCGCCTTCAAGAAAAAGCACATCCTGTTCACTTAACGACGGCGTTTTTTGCAGCGTAACATACAGCCCGCCGCCGATCGCATAGCGCACCTGCATTCTTGCGGTAAGCTCCGGATAAAGCCGATGGACGGCGATGCTCAAAATCAGGAGGATCGTCCTTTCATATGTACGTCTTCCCTCGGAATCCTCATAGTATAATAGTTGTATATCCATCGGTTCGTGCGGTTCCATGTTCAAGCTGAAGATGTTTCCCTTCACCCGCGCCGCGATGGGGCGTTTTGCGAGGCTATCGTCATCCAGCGACAGTATTTTCACACCGTCGAGTATGCTTTGTCCCAGTTCCAGCTCCACCTTTTTTCCATTGATCGTTTGCTGCATGATTCGCTCCTTTTTCGCTATAACTTCGTTTTCTATCCTGTATGCGTTCATTTTCACTTTGCCCATTTATTCGGCTATATCTGAGTGTCCTACTCGTTTTGCGCAAAATACAATTCGCTGTATATGCCCTTACGCGCAATAAGCTCGTCATGGTTTCCCCGTTCCATAATCCTTCCCGCGTCCATTACGAGTATTTCATCCGCGTGACGCACGGTCGAAAGGCGATGGGCGATCGTCATGGTTGTGCGTCCTTGACTTAGACGCGCAAGCGCACCGGTGATCTTTGCCTCCGTTGCGGAATCCAGCGCACTTGTCGCTTCATCAAGAATCAAAATCGATGGATTCTTCAAAAATATCCTTGCAATCGAAACGCGTTGCTTTTGTCCGCCGGAAAGCGTAACGCCGCGTTCACCCACGAGTGTATCATATCCGTCCGGCATTTTCGCGATATCTTCGTCGATCTCCGCCATCTTCGCCGCCGAGATCACTTCCTCACGCGTCGCGTCCAATCTGCCGTAGCGTATATTTTCATAGATCGTATCTGCAAAGAGGAACACATCCTGCTGTACGATCCCGATGTTTCTGCGCAAAGAGGAAAGCGTTACCCCCGAAATCGGAACACCGTCGATTTTGATTGTTCCCACATCAGGGTCAAAAAATCTTGGCACCATATGGCAAAGCGTGGTTTTTCCACTTCCCGAGCCGCCCACTACCGCCACATTCTTGCCTGCCTGGATCGTTAAGTCGATGTTTTCGAGCACGCGGGGATTATTATCGCGGTCATGGTACGTAAAGCTGACATGCTCAAAGCTGATGTCGCCCCGAGCCTTTCCCATAGAAATCGCGCCTGCTGCGTCCTTGATATCGCTCTCTACGTCCATAATCTCGCAAAAACGTCGAAAACCCGCGCTTCCCGAGCTGAAAATTTCCGAAAACTGCGTGAGCTTTTGAATCGGTCTTGTAAAAGCGGAAACGTAGAGCAGAAAGGTCATAAGATCGACCATCGAAAGCTGCGCGCGCATAATCAGGAGTCCGCCCATTCCCAGCACCAAGACAGGGAGAATATTGGTAATAAAGTCCATAGAAGCAAAAAACAGACCCATTACCTTAAAATAATTTTTACGCGCAAGCACATAGCAATTATTCCCATTTTGAAATTTGCTGATCTCATAATCTTCATTTGCGAAAGCCTGCGCCAAACGCATACCGGAAAGTGAAGACTCAATGTCCGCGTTAACGCCGGCCATACGTTCCTTAACCTTGCGCGACGCGCTTGACATGCGTTTTCGCAGCCATATGACCACGAAAAGCAGCGCCGGAAAGCTGAGCAGCATCAGCAGCGCCAGACGCCATTGGATTGTAAACATAACCACCGCCGCGCCCAAAAAGGTCAGGATTGAAATGAACAGATCCTCCGGTCCGTGGTGCGCAAGCTCGGTAATCTCAAAAAGATCATTTGTGCAGCGCGAAAGCAGTACGCCGACCCGCGCATTGTTAAAGAAGGTAAAATCCAGCGTCTGCAAATGCGCGAATACGTCCTTGCGCATATCCGCTTCCATCAGCACGCCCAAAAAATGGCCTATGGTCGTAACCGCATATTGAAGAATCGCACAGAGCAGGTAGGCCGCTATACAGCAAATTAGCACCGTGAGAAACGCTTGGTACATTCCCGCCGAAAGGTAATGCTCCATCGCATAGCGTGAAATCAACGGATAGGCAATGCCGATTCCGGCCATGAGAAATGCGCAAAGCATATCGATGAAAAAAAGCGGCAAATGCGGGCGATAATAATGTAGGAACCGCTGTAGGCGATTCGATCCTTTGACTTTTGTTTCCATGAAGTTATTATAGCAGATTTGTAAAAATATGCTATAATGTATTGGTAGAATTATGGGCAAGAATTGCCCCTCATAGGAGAAAGCATGAGCAAAACCGCCAAAAGCTTTGTCTCCGGCGCCGCCGTTTTAGCCGTTGCCGGACTTATCGTAAAAAT
>CAZNJN010000008.1:18498-25676 GCA_964573365.1 uncultured Oscillospiraceae bacterium | reverse complement strand
CTAAACCCTCGCTACCATTCTACCGGGGGTGTCCAACTTGCACTTGCAATTTACGAAATTCAAAAAGAAATGCAAAAATAGAATAACAAATAAGGTCGCTCTCTAGGCGGCCTTATTTGTTTTTTCCTTTTGCTTATCTAGTCTCGTTTCTATTTTTTATGCTTTATGCTATAATGAAATACCATAAAGAGCAAAGGAGAAAACGGATATGGAGCTTGAGTCCCTCATCGCGCAAGCGCCGATTGTGCGCGAAATAGCGGCGGCACGGCCCTGCTCGTGGTTTAATCCGTTTCTTGCCTCCAAAAATGCGGCTTTTCAAAACAGCTCACTTACCATAAACGATGTTTTAGACGCTGAGGCAAGGTTGACGCGCTTTGCGCCGTTTGTGATGCGTGCGTTTCCCGAAACGATTCCCGCGGGCGGCTTGATTGAATCCCCGCTTACGCGGCTCGAGCATATGCAGTCCCGCTTATGCTCTCATTATAATACGAGCATCTCCGGCAAGCTCTATCTCAAGCGCGACAGCGATCTGCCGATTGCCGGCTCCGTCAAGGCGCGCGGCGGAATTTATGAGGTGCTAAGGCACACGGAGACACTCGCCCTGCAAAACGGTCTTATTTCACAAAAGGATGATTACGCCGTCTTAGCAGATCACCACGATTTTTTCAGCCGCTATAAAATCCAAGTCGGCTCCACGGGCAATCTCGGACTTTCCATCGGCATTGCGAGCGCCGCGATCGGCTATCAGGTGTTTGTGCATATGAGTGCGGACGCAAAACAATGGAAAAAAGAGCTGCTTCGCGAAAAGGGCGTTACGGTCGTTGAGTATGCGTCGGACTACAGCGAAGCTGTGAAACAGGGGCGCGCGCAAAGCGCCGCCGATCCGATGAGCTATTTTGTGGATGATGAAAACTCCGTCGATCTTTTTCTTGGCTACGCGGTCGCCGCGCTTCGCCTTGATGCGCAGCTCAAGCGCGAAGGGATTTGCGTGGACGAAGAACATCCTCTCTTTGTCTATATTCCCTGCGGCGTCGGCGGTGCGCCTGGCGGAATTTGCTTTGGATTAAAGCTGCTCTACGGTGATGCGGTGCATGTCTTTTTTACCGAACCCGTGCAGGCGCCGTGTATGCTGCTCGGTCTTATAAGCGGACTGGGAGGCGGTATATGCGTGCAGGATGTTGGCTTAAGCGGACAGACTCATGCGGACGGGCTGGCTGTAGGACGTCCCTCAAACTTTGTGGCGCGTACAGTGAAACCGATGTTAAGCGGGGAGTTTACGCTTTTTGACAACACGCTTTATGATATGCTGCGCCTGCTGCTTGCAGCAGAGGATATTTTTATTGAGCCTAGCGCCTGCGCTGCTTTGATCGGGCCCGTTATGCTCTCTAAAGCGACGTCTGCGCGCGAATACATACAGGCGCAGCATCTTGAAGGGCATATGTGCAATGCAACTCATATCGCGTGGGCGACCGGTGGCAAGCTGGTGCCAAGCGCCATACGCGAAGAATATAAGAATACTTATCTTGCAAAGGAGATCTGAAAATGGCAAAGCTGACACTTGAACAAGCAAAAATGATTCTCAAAAAGCATGTGAGTGAGGAGCATCTTTTCACCCATGCCGAAGCCGTAAGCGCGGCTATGGGCGCGATGGCGGAGCACTTTGGCGAAGATAAGGAGCATTATCAGGCGATCGGATACCTTCACGATGTCGATTTTGAAAAGTTTCCGGAGGAACACTGCAAGCATGTGCGCGAGCTGCTAGAGGTCGAGGGCGTGGACGAAGCGGATATCCTCGCGATCATTTCACATGGCTATGGACTTTGCACACAGGAGCGTAAGCCTGAAACCAATATGGAAAAGAGCCTCTTTACCGTGGACGAGCTGACCGGCATTGTAATGACGACCGCCTTGATGCGCCCAAGCGGAATTTCCGATATGGAGCTGAAAAGTCTCAAAAAGAAGTTCAAGGACAAAGGCTTTGCCGCAAAATGCAATCGCGATGTCATCAAAGAGGGTTTTGAAATGCTCGGCATGGAAGCGGACGCGGTTATGCAGTGCTGCATCGACGGCATGAAAGAGAAAATGGATATCTTGAGCATAGGGCCCAAAGAGTGATGCGGGCGGAGGAGAGATGGTGAAAAACTCTAAAACACGAACACTTGTTCTCCATGCCCTGTTTGCCGCGCTTATTCTTCTGCTGGGACTCACGCCGCTGGGCTTGATCCCTCTGGGCTTTATCAATGTGACGATTCTTTGCGTTCCTGTCGTGATCGGCACGCTTTACTTCGGACTCAAAAGCGGGCTGCTCTTTGGCGCCTGCATGGCCGCCGCCAGTATCATGAGTCTTTTTGGTTTAGCCATGACGCCGCCTTCTACGCTGGGCGCCAACCTGCTCTTTGCGAACCCTGTTTACGCAATTTTGATGTCGCTGATTCCGCGTCTGCTTATACCGGTATCTACCCATTTTGCTTACCGCCTTTTTACACGCAAAAAAACCGAGAGTGAAGCGGCGATCATACCGGCCGCGATCGCGGGCTCACTCACAAATACGATTTTTTATCTTGGATTGATGCTGCTCTTCTATACGCTTTGCGGCCTTGACTCAAAGGCGATTTTAACCCTGATCGGGGGCGTGGGCTTAATTGCCGGTTCGCTTGAGGCGGCGGCGGCGGCCTTGATCGCGACGCCGGTGCTGCTGGCGCTGCGCAAGCTGGAAAAGTAGAATAAAACATTTGTTCTCATCGCATTTTTCCCGGGAAATAATAGCCATCGCCCCGCAATGCAGATTTGGAATATAAGAGGGAAGGGCGAACGGCATATGCCAATTATGAAAACTGACGACGCATGTCCTGCGTCGTCAGTTTTTACTTCGCCTTGATTGCGTACAAGTTTTGCAGCGAGTTGTACGGGGAAATCTTATGCCAAGGTTTCAAAAATTTACGATAATCGAAACTCTGCGGTTTATGGCGTTTTTTGTCTTAGGTCGGCAATTCTTTTAAGATGGTTGACAATTTTACGGGCTTGGGTCAAAGCGCTTGGCTTTCATTTTTTGATGTGCTATAAGTGAGCTAGAGCAAATCTCTACTCTTACACAACACATTCAAATTGGAAAGGAAAAAAGAACAATGAAGAAACGCATCGCTATTATCCTCGCAGTATTGATGGCGCTTACGCTTGTTGCCTGCGCCGCACCCGCCGCCGCTCCCGCTGAGCCGGCCGCTCCTGCCGCCGCTCCCGCCGAGCCTGCCGCTCCCGCAGCCGAGCCTGCCGCCGAGCCCGCCGCTCCTGCCGGTGACGGACTGATCCGCGTCGGTTTCGCACAGGTCGGTCATGAATCCGACTGGCGTATGGCTTCCACCAAATCCGTTCAGGACGCTTTTACCGCCGAGAAGGGCTTTGATCTTTCCTTCGTAGACTGCGACAACGATCCTGCAGCGCAGATCGAGGCTGTTCGTCAGTTCATCCAGGATGATGTAGATTACATTGTAATCGATCCTATCGTCTCCACCGGTTGGGATACCGTTCTCACCGAGGCTGAGGACGCCGGCATTCCCGTTATCGTGATCGATCGTACCATCGACGACTCCGACAAGTTCGTATCCTGGGTTGGTTCCGAAATGACCAACGAAGGTCTTGCCGCCGGCGCATGGCTGAAAGCCTATGCCGAGACCAAGGGATTAAGCGATCTCAACGTGCTGGTTATCGAAGGCACCACCGGTTCCTCCGCACAGATCGGCCGTACCAACGGCTTTAAGAAGTACGCTGACGAAAACGGCTGGAAGATCCTTGACTCTCAGTCCGGCGATTTTACGCAGGCCGGCGGTCAGGAAGTCATGGAATCCTACTGCAAGAGCTATGAAGGAAAGTTCAATGTAGTCGTTTGCCAGAACGATAACGAAGCCTTCGGCGCGATGGACGCGATGGACGCCGCCGGCGTATCCTATGGTGTTGATAAGGACGTCGTGCTGATCTCCTTCGACGCCTGCAAGGCTGCTCTCCAGTTCGTACATGACGGCAAGATCAACGCAGACTTCATGTGCTACCCGCTTCAGGGTCAGTACTGCGCGGACATCATCGCTAAGCTCGCCGCCGGCGAGGAGATCGCGAAGGAAACCTTCATGACTGAGCCTTGGTACGTTGCCGAGAACATCCTCAGCGACATCACCTATGTCAACAATTCCGGCGCGGAAGTTACCGAAAAGCTGATTTATTGCGACGATACCGAGCTTGCAAACGCACCCTATTAATCCGGTCGCATAATGACGAATCCCACAGGGGAGGCTCAAAAGCCCCCCCTGTTTCAAAGGAGAATGTGCTATGGGCGAAAAAATCATTTTGACTATGCGGGACATCGATAAGTCCTTTCCGGGCGTGCGCGCGCTCGACCATGCGGAGCTCACACTGCGCGAAGGAGAGGTTCACGCGCTCATGGGGGAAAACGGCGCGGGGAAATCAACGATCATCAAATGCCTGACGGGCGTCTACGAACGCGACGCGGGTGAGATCCATATGGACGGGATCAAGGGAAACATCTTTAACCATTCCACACAGGAAGCACAGGAAAAAGGAATTGTAACCGTATATCAGGAAGTGAACCTTTGTCCGAATCTGAGCGTTGCAGAAAACCTGTTTATAGGGCGCGAGCCGCTGACGAAGCTGGGGCTGGTAGACTGGAAACGCATGAACGTGCGCGCCAAAGAGATCATGGTCGCACAAAAAATAGAACTCGATGTTGCAAAACCACTCGGAAATTATTCTTTGGCGATCCAGCAGATGGTTGCGATCGCGAGAGCTGTTGATATTGAAGCAAAGATTCTGATCCTTGACGAGCCCACCTCCTCTCTTGACGACAACGAAGTAGAAAAACTGTTTTCACTCATGCGGGAGCTTAAGAAAAAAGGGGTCGCGATGGTATTCGTCACGCATTTTCTTGAACAGGTCTACGCGGTGGCGGATCGCATTACCGTGATGCGAAACGGCGCCTTTGTCGGTGAATACAAGACGGTGGAGCTGCCGCGCGTGCAGCTTGTAGCGGCGATGCTCGGTAAGGATTTTGACGATCTTGCCTCGATTAAGCCCGAGGGCGGCGCGTCCGTGAAGGAGCAGCTTGTGGTGCAGGCGGAGGGGCTTTCCCATATGGGGACGATCAAGCCCTTTGATTTTGAAATTCACGAAGGCGAGGTCGTAGGCGTAACGGGACTTTTAGGCTCGGGACGCACGGAAATGGTGCGCTGCATCTACGGTGCGGACAAGAGTCAAAGCGGTTCGCTTTGCTTTAAGGGGAAACAGCTTAAAATCAAAGCGCCCATAGACGCGATCAAGGCGGGTATGGGCTATCTGCCGGACGACAGAAAGGCGGACGGCTGTATCAGTGAGCTGTCGGTAAGAGAAAACATCATCCTTGCGCTGCAAGCAAGGCAGGGACTGTTTAAGACCCTTCCGCGCGCAAGGCAGGAGGCGCTTGCAGACGAGTTTATCGACATGCTGCAAATCAAAACGCCTACTTGTGAAACTCCGATCAGTCAGCTTTCGGGCGGAAATCAGCAGAAGGTGATTCTTGCAAGGTGGCTCTGCACGCGTCCGGACTTCTTGATTCTTGATGAGCCGACGCGCGGCATCGACATCGGAACAAAAACGGAATTTCAAAAGCTGATGCTCAAATTCGCGCAGGAGGGCATGAGCGTGGTGTTCATCTCCTCGGAGATCGAGGAGATGCTTCGTACCTGCGGCCGTATGTGCGTGATGCGCGACGGGGAAAAGGTCGCGGAAATTTCCGGCGACATGACGCAGCAAAGTGTGATGAGCGCGATCGCGGGAGGAGGAGCCAATGCGTAAAAAACTGGAAAATCTCTTTGGAATGAAGCTGTTTCTGCCGATGTTTTGCCTCTTCCTCGTGCTTTTGATCAATTTGATCAAAAGCCCCGGCTTTTTTAGTATTTCCATCAGCAACGGCGTACTCTTCGGCCGTCTTATCGATATTTTGAATCGCGGCAGCGAGATTGCCATACTCGCGGTGGGACAGACGCTCGTCATCGCCGTTTCGGCAGGCACAGATATTTCCGTAGGCTCGGTTATGAGCCTTTCCGCCTGCTTCTGCTGTATGCTCCTTGCTGGCTTTGGCGTAAACTCCACGACGGAGCTCGCCATGCCGATGCTCTTAGGTATGCTTGGCGGCGTGCTGATGGGCGGACTATGCGGCGCTTTTAACGGCGCGCTGGTTTCCAAGCTGAAGATTCAGCCCATGGTGGCGACGCTGATACTCTATACGGCGGGACCTGCGGTCGGGCTGCTGCTTTGCAATAACCAGATCACCTATATACGCTATGAACCCTATAAGTTCCTGGGCAACTTTTTGAAGTTTGGAGACTGGACCTGCCCGATACCGACGCCGGTTTTCGTGGCGGCGCTGGTCGTGGCGATTGTGGCTTTGATTCTAAAATACACCTCGCTTGGGCTTTATGTGCAGTCCGTCGGCGTAAACCGCCGCGCCTCCCGTCTTTTGGGCATCAACTCCGATAAGATTTGTTTTCTCTGCTATGTCATCTGCGGGCTTTGCGCGGGCGTGGCGGGCATTGTCGCTTCCTCGCGTATCTATTCCGCCGATTCCAACAGCATCGGTTTGACCTATGAGCTGGACGCAATCCTCGCGGTCGCGCTTGGCGGCAACAGCCTTGGCGGCGGAAGGTTCAATTTGGCGGGCTCGATCATCGGAGCCTATACGATACAGGCGATCACTACCACGCTCCTTGCGATGGGCGTATCGACGGATCAGGCGCCGGTCATCAAGGCGATCATCGTCATTCTTATCGTCGTGGTGCAGTGTCCTACCTTTAAGGCATGGGTGGAGGGTCGGCGCAATAAGCAAAAGCTTCAACAATATCAGGTAAAGGAGGCGGCGTGAGATGAAAAATGATTTACTGAAGGAGAAAAAGCAGATCGACAGCAATACGCTGCTGATTATCATTACGATCGCGTTGTTTTTTGCGATGTACGCGGTTGGCTGCCTGATCTATCAAAGCAAGGGCTTTGGCCGTTTTCAGACCTTCTTGAACGTGCTGATCAATAACTCCGGCCTTTTGTGCATCGCCTGCGGGATGACCTGCGTAATGCTCACCGGCGGCATCGATATTTCCGTTGGCTCGCTTGTCGCTATGGACTGCATGATCCTCTCGGTGGGC
>CAZNJN010000008.1:13684-18488 GCA_964573365.1 uncultured Oscillospiraceae bacterium | reverse complement strand
GCTCTTTGTCCTTGCGGTCGGCTTGATCTTTGGCGCTGTGCAGGGCTTTTTCATCAGCTACATGAACATTCAGCCCTTTATCGTGACGATGGCGGGCATGTTTTTTGCGCGCGGCATGACGGCGGTGATATGCACCGAGCAGGTTTCCATCACCGAGACCATCAATCCCACGTTTTATGCCTGGGCAAATACGAAAATTAACCTTCCGTCCTTTTTGGGCTATGTCAACACCAAAGGAAAGCTGATGATCCCCTTTCTAAGGCCGCCGGTTCTCATTGCGCTCCTTTGCGTGGCGGTGATCTTCTTTATGCTCAAATACACGAAATTCGGCCGCAGCCTGTACGCGGTCGGAGGGAGCGAGGTTTCCGCCAAAATGATGGGGCTGAACACAAAAAAGATCAAATTAAAGGCTTACATTCTTTCCTCCTTCATTTGCTCGATCGGCGGAATCTGCTATTGTCTTAATACCATGTCCGGTTCCGTGCAGCAGGCAAAGGGACTGGAAATGAGCGCGATCGCTTCGGCTGTTATCGGCGGTACGCTGCTCACGGGCGGTGTAGGCAATGTGCTAGGTTCCCTCTTTGGCGTATTGATTACAGGCACGATCACGACGCTTGTGAATACAAACGGAAAGCTGCTTTCAAGCTGGGCAAACATCGCGACAGCGGCGCTGCTTTGCTTCTTTATCATTTTGCAGGCGGTGTTCGCCGCGATCAAGGCGAGAAGTAAGTAAAAATATAAGCGAAAAACTCGTATATTTCACAGGATCTTCAAGCTTTGAAGGTCCTTTTGTAGTATAATGCACAAATCAACGCACAGGAGAGGAAAAAATGAAATTGATTTGTCCGATGCTTGTCGTCAAGGATATGGAGCTTTCAAAACGCTTTTACAGGGATGTGCTCGATCTGGAGGTAGAAATGGATTTTGGAGCGAATGTTACGCTTACGGGCGGCCTTTCGCTGCAAAGCGAGGAAAGCTGGCGGCAGTTTATCCATGTAAAAGAAGATGAGATCGCCTATGGGGGTAAAGATGCGGAGCTTTACTTTGAAACGGAGGATGTCGCCGCTTTTGCGGAAAAACTCAAGGCCATGGAGAGCATCGTCTATGTCCACCCGCTTTTTGAGCACCGCTGGGGTCAGCGCTGTGTGCGCCTTTATGATCCAGACGGGCATGTGATCGAGGTGGGCGAGAGCTTGGAGAAGGTTGGCAAACGTTTTTTTGCACAGGGCATGGATGAAGCGCAGGTCGCCGCTCGGATGGATGTGCCGCTCGAGCTGATATGCGGCTGGAAATAAAAGATAGAACGATTCGGGATTATGCAGAAAAAGCGCACGTTTCATCGCATGGAAAATGTTTGTGCGCGCGCTGTGCTGAAATGAGTACAAAACAGTGGAGGAAGTATGGAAATAGACGCATTATTGGCGCGTCAGCGCGCCTATTTTGAAAGCGGCAGAACGCTGAGTGTGGATTTTCGCCTTTCCATGCTCAAAAAACTGAAAAAGGCTGTGCAGGATAATGAGGAACAGATCATAGCGGCGCTCAGAGAAGATTTGAACAAAGCGGAGCAGGAAAGCTTTATGACGGAGCTCGGCATGGTGTATGACGAGTTGAGCTTCGCCTTAAAGCATACCGCAGCATGGGCGAGGCGAAAGCATGTCAAGACGCCGATTTCGCAGTTTCCTTCGCGCAGCTTTGTTGTGCGCGAGCCGTATGGCGTGGCGCTGATCATGTCGCCGTGGAATTATCCCTTTTTGCTTTGCATAGCGCCCGTAATCGGCGCGATTGCGGCAGGCAATTGCGCGATCGTTAAGCCGTCGGCCTATGCGCTTCACACAAGCCGGAGAATCGCAGAGCTGATCGGCGCCGCATTCCCAAGTGAGTATATTGCTGTGGTTGAAGGCGGACGCGAAGCAAATCAGGCGCTGCTGGAACAAAAATTTGACTATATCTTCTTTACGGGCAGCGTAAGCGTAGGCAGGCATGTGATGGAATGCGCATCCAAGCATTTGACGCCCGTAAGTTTAGAGCTGGGCGGAAAGAGTCCGGTGATCGTGGATGCGAGCGCGAACCTTGCTTTAAGCGCGAAGCGGATTGCCTTCGGCAAATGCTTAAACGCCGGACAAACCTGCGTGGCGCCCGATTATGTGCTCGCACATGCGAGCATAAAGGACGCCTTGATCGAAGAGCTGCAAAAGGCGATGACGGCGTTTTTCCCAAGCGGCGATTATTCGTCTATGCCCGTAATCGTCAACGACAGGCATTTTGCGCGCGTGATGGGCTTGATCGATCCTGCAAAGGTCGTATGCGGCGGAAAAGGTGACCCGCAGCGCCGTTTTATTGAACCTACGCTGCTAAAGGACGTTGAATGGAACGACGCCGTTATGCGCGAGGAGATCTTTGGACCCGCGCTGCCCGTGCTTAGCTATGAGGAGCTGGACGAGGCAATCAAGTGCATCAACGCGCGGCCTAAACCCCTTGCCCTGTATTTGTTTACCTCCGATCAGGCGACGGAGAAGAAGGTGCTTGATAGCGTGCCTTTCGGCGGGGGCTGCATCAACGATACCATCGTGCATACCGCAAGCCCCTACTTGGCCTTTGGCGGCGTGGGTGAGGGCGGCATGGGCAGCTACCACGGCAAAAAGAGCTTTGACACCTTTACGCATGAGAAGAGCATACTCAAGAAAAGTGCCTTGATCGACATGAAGCCGCGCTATCAGCCCTATACGCAACAGAAACAACGGCTCGTGCGCCTGCTCTTGAAGTAGTTCCAGCAAATCCCCCTTACATTCAAACGCAAAATGTGATATACTAAATATGGAAAAGCAGCGTGTGGTTTGACAAACGTAAGTCCGGTTGCCAAAGCGCACGCTTTTCATATGCGAATGAGGAAAAGGAGGAAACGAATGTACGACGTAGGCCAACTGATATTTTACGGAAACATAGGCGTATGCAGGATCAAGGAAATCACGGTTCCTTCTTTTTGCGCCAAAGGAGAAAAAAAGCCATATTACATTCTTGAACCGCAGGAGCAGCGCGGCATGATTTATATTCCGGTGGATTCCGAGGTTTTTATGCGCCCGCTTATTACGCGTGAGGAGGCGGAAAAACTGATTGAGCTGATCCCCACGATCAAAGCGGAAGTCTTTCACAGTACACGCCTGCCGGAGCTTGCCAAGCATTATACCGATGCGATACAGACGCATGAATGCGCGGACTTGATCGAGCTGATTATGTCGATCTATGCGAAAAAGCAGGATCGCATCCTCAACAATCAAAAGATCGGCGTTGTAGATGAGGAATTCATGAAGCGTGCGGAAACTCTGCTCTATGGAGAGTTTTCTGTCGCGCTCGATATCCCCAAAGAGGGGGTGGAGGCGTACATCGCTTCGCGTATACCGGACGCCTAAAAGAAGAAACAGACTAGGAAAAGCTTTGTAGCAAAACATCATAAAAGATTTAGCCTTTTGTAATCCTTTTGTGATACATTCCCGAAACTGTCATGGTATACTAAGCCTGCAAGTGAAACAGATGGTAATGAAGCCCCTTTCAAAAGCACAACATGTGTTACAGACTCCGTAAAAGCGGAGTCTTTTTTTGCTAATTCCATCCTTGGCGCTTTGCATTTTTTGCGCCAGGACGTATAATCAACATATCAAAATGAAGTGAAAAAAGGGAGGGATATGAAATTAAGGTGAAAATAAAAGCACTTTTTGTGCTGCTTGGGGGACTTGTAATCGCGCACTTTGGCGTGACACTTTTTTTGCTTTCAAACTTGGGAGCCGATCCGTTTAACGTACTGGTGCAGGGTTTGACTAAGCTGATCGGCGTACTGAGTCACGGGACGGTGCATATGCTCGTCTGCGCGCTGATCATCGTGGCTTTGCTTGTCGTAGACCGCCGCTATATCAAGCTTGGCACACTTGTATGTATGTTTTGCGGCGGCCCCATCATCGATCTGTTTACCGGATTGCTTTCGCCGGTATTGGGCGGAGAATCCCCAATATGGCTAAGAATTCTTGAACTGGTCGCGGGCTGCGTGATCTTAGCATTCGGCATGACCATCGTGATGAAGTCGGACGCCGGAACAGGCCCAAACGATCTTATAGCTATTGTGATCAGCGATAAAACGCATAAAAAATTCAGCTTTGTCCGTATGGCGACCGACGCCTGCTTTGTGCTCATCGGCGCGGCTTTGGGAGGCGTTTTCGGGGTGGGTACGATGATCTGCGTTTTTTTGGTAGGCCCTGTCGCCGGATATTTTATGCCGCACAGTGAAAAAATCTGCAAAAAAATGCTAGGTACATAACAAAGCAACATAGAAGTCAAAAGCGGAGCTTGTCAATAAATTATGAAAGTCATTTACATGCTTGACAAAGGCTTTCTCATCCTGTAGAATCAGTCACAAGTTCATAAACCAAACGCGAGGAAGGGAACGAGTAATCGCTCGATTGCGCTACAGAGAGCTGCCGCAAGGTGCAAGGCAGTGCGGAATAGGCGGTGAAAATCATCCCTGAGCGTTTTAGGCTGAAGGACGCCGCAAGGCTCGTAGGGAAGATCATAAAAAGGTGCGCGACGAAGGGAAAGAGTAGTCAAACCGCCGGTCGCAGAGAGCCGCTGTTTTGCTGAAAGGCGGTACCGGAAACAGGATGAAAGTCGTCCCCGAGCGCTTTGGGCTGAAGGATTCGCCGCAGGGCGTCTGTGTAAGCTTGAACGGGAGGCGACCGTTATATCGTCCGGCGTTGATTTGACGCATCGAGGTGGCGGAAGCATCGCGTAATAAGCTGATGCAGACCGCAACAGGAGT
>CAZNJN010000008.1:1473-13674 GCA_964573365.1 uncultured Oscillospiraceae bacterium | reverse complement strand
GGTGAATTCGTCCTTGTCTCTTGAAAGAGAGGCAAGGACTTTTTATTTTATAAATTTTTACATGGGGAGGTCGGTCAACTTGAAATGCACAGGCGCGCAGATCATAGCGGAGGTACTCATCGAACAGGGTGTGGATACGCTCTTTGGCTATCCGGGCGGCGCGGCGCTCAATATCTACGAGGCGCTCTATGAAAAGAGAGATAAGCTTTGTCATTATCTTACCGCACACGAGCAGGGCGCGACGCACGCCGCGGACGGCTATGCCCGGGCAACGGGGAAAACGGGTGTGGTTCTCGTCACAAGCGGCCCGGGCGCTACAAATACCGTGACGGGTATCGCAACGGCTTATCTCGATTCGATCCCGCTCGTAGTCATCAGCGCAAACGTAGGCACGCAGCTTATCGGCAGGGATTCCTTTCAGGAGGTCTATATCGCGGGTATCACCGAGCCGGTGACAAAGCATAATTTCATCGTGCGCGACGTAAATAAGCTTGCCGATACGCTAAGACGCGCTTTCGCAATCGCGGGCAGCGGAAGAAAAGGCCCCGTGCTTGTGGATGTGCCAAAGGACATCACCGCGCAGAGCGCGGAGTATGAAAGCGCGCCGGCCTTTGTTGAGCGGCGTCCGCCCGCCGCGCCCATGGAAGACACGCGCATGGCGGCGAAGCTGATTAACGCCGCAGAACGACCCGTGCTGCTCTTTGGCGGCGGCGTGGTATCAAGCGGCGCCTCTACGGAGCTTGCGCAGCTTGTGCATAAGGCGAATCTGCCCGTCTGTCATACGATCATGGGTACGGGCGTACTGAGCTTTGACGATCCGCTCTCGCTTGGCATCATTGGGATGCACGGAAGCGTGAGCGCCAACCGCGCAATCGACTCGGCCGATCTTTTGATCGCCGTAGGCACGCGCTTTTCAGATCGTGTGGCCACCGAATCCTCACGCTTTGCGCCCCACGCTAAGATATTGCAGTTTGACATCGACCCTTCGGAAATTCGCAAAAACGTGCCTGCCTATGCCTTTGTGATCGGGGATGTGCAAAACGAGCTGCGCGATCTTTTACCCTTGGTAGAGTACAAGGAGCGAAAGAACTGGCAGGAAATGCTCGATGTGTGGCGCGGCATGGACTATAAACCCGAGGACGGGGACGGGGTGCTGCATCCTAAAAGCGTGATGGACGTGATCAACGCCAACACGGATGAGGATACGATCATTGTAACGGATGTGGGGCAGCATCAGATGTGGGCGGCGCAGTACGCGAAAAACACGCGGCCCCGAGGCTTTATCACAAGCGGCGGGCTTGGCACGATGGGCTTTGGCTACGGCGCGGCGATCGGCGCAAAGATCGCCCTGCCAAAGAGCACGGTGGTGCATATTACGGGCGACGGTTCCTTCCACATGAACCTCAACGAAGCCTGCACCGCAAAAAGCTACGGGCAAAAGGTGATCACGGTCATTATGAACAACGGCGTGCTCGGCATGGTGCGCCAGTGGCAGACCATCTTTTACGATAAGCATTACATGGCGACCAGCCCAAAGCGTGCCACGGATTTTGTCAAGCTTGCGGAGGGCTTTGGCTTAACGGGCTACAGGGCAAAGACGCGCGCGGAGTTTGAAACGGTCTTTAAGGAGGCGCAAAAATCGGAGGAGGCAGTCTGGATCGAGGTCTTGATCGACCAAGACGAAATGGTTCTGCCGATGATACCCGCGGGCGCGAGCGTGCATGATACGATCTTGAGCGGCTTGAGCGAAAACGAAAGCTGATCAAAATAAATTTTAAGAATGAAGGAGCAAAGAAAAATGTGCAAAGCAGTAATCGCGATTCTCGTCGAAAATAACGCGGGCGTGCTTTCCCGTATTACGGGTCTGTTTGGAAGACGCGGCTATAACATCGATTCGCTGACCGTTACCGAAACAAACGATCCTACCATTTCCCGCATTACGGTGACGACGCGCGGCGAGGAGAATGTGATCGATCAGATCCTTTTGCAGACGGAAAAGCTGATTGAATGCAAGGCTGTGAGCCGCCAGATGGAGGACGAGTGCATTCAGCGGGAGCTGCTGCTGATCAAGCTGCGTGCTAGGCACGAGGAACGCTGTGCGCTGCGCGAAATCTGCGAAATCTATAAGGCCGATATTGTGGATCTTTCACCTGACAGCCTTGTGATCGAGCTTACGGGAAAGCCGAGCAAGATCAACGGCTTTATGGAAATGATGAGCGGCTATGACATCCTTGAATCCTGCCGTACCGGCGTAACCTCCATTGACCGCGGCAGCAGAACCCTGCAGTATGAAAAAGAGGAAAGCGCCTTTACTGCCTACAGGCAGAGCGCTTGAAGCAAAATTAAAAATTCTAAAGGAGAACACTAAAGATGATCAACAAGTATTACGACACAGACTGCGACCTTTCCCTCTTTGACAACAAGACCGTCGCCGTGATCGGCTATGGCAGTCAGGGTCACGCGCACGCGCTCAATTTGCACGATAGCGGCGTAAACGTGGTGGTGGGTCTGCGTCCGGAGAGCGCAAGCTGGAAAAAGGCACAGGATGCTTCCCTCACGGTGCTCACGGTGAGCGAGGCCGCAAAGGCGGGCAACATCGTGATGATGCTCGTACCCGACGAGGTGGCGGCGGACATCTATGCCAAGGAAGTAGCGCCGTATCTTAACGAGGGGGATATGCTGATGTTTGCGCACGGCTTTAACCTGCACTACAATCAGGTCAAGCCGCCAAAAAACATTGACGTAGGCATGGTCGCCCCCAAGGGACCGGGACATACGGTACGCAGTCAGTATCAGGAGGGCAGAGGCGTACCGAGCCTGATCGCCGTCTATCAGGATTATACGGGCAAGGCAAAGGATTATGCGCTTGCCTATGCTTCGGGCATTGGCGCGGGACGCGCGGGCATTTTGGAAACGACGGTCAAGGAAGAAACGGAAACCGATCTCTTCGGCGAGCAGGCTGTGCTTTGCGGCGGCGTAACAGAGCTGATGAAGGCGGGCTTTGACACGCTTGTCGAAGCGGGCTATGCGCCGGAAATGGCCTACTTTGAATGTATCCACGAAATGAAGCTGATCGTTGATCTCATCAATTCGGGCGGCTTTGCCATGATGCGCTATTCCGTTTCCAACACCGCCGAATACGGCGATTATCGCACCGGTAAACGCATCATCACCGAGGATACCCGCAAGGAAATGAAAAAGGTGCTCGGCGAAATTCAGGACGGCAGCTTCGCAAGTGAATTTATCACGGAGTTTGGCGCAGCCAGACAGGCAAAATTCTTAGCCTCACGCCGTATGCAGGCGGAGCATCCGCTTGAAAAGGTGGGTGAGGAGCTGCGCAAAATGATGTGCTGGCTCAAGCGCTGAGGATAAAAGAATGCAGCAGAGAAGCAATCAAGTCAAGCGCGGGGTAGAGCGCGCGCCGAACCGCTCGCTGCTTTATGCGCTTGGCTATACCGCCGAAGAGCTGGAGCAGCCCTTGATCGGCATCGTAAGCGCCTTTTCGGAGATCGTACCGGGACACATGAATCTTGATAAGCTTGCGGAGGCGGCGAAGACGGGCGTGCGCATGGCGGGCGGAACGCCGGTGCTCATCCCCTCCATCGGTGTTTGCGACGGTATCGCCATGGGGCATGAGGGCATGAAATACTCTCTGCCCAGCCGCGAGCTGATCGCGGACAGCGTAGAAACGATGAGCGCGGCGCACGGCTTTGACGGTTTGGTTTTGATCCCGAACTGCGATAAGATCGTACCCGGTATGGTGATGGCGGCGGCGAGACTCGACCTTCCTGCCATTGTTGTGAGCGGCGGACCCATGCTGGCGGGACTTAACGGCGCGGGAGAGGAGATCAGCCTTTCCACGCTCTTTGAAGCCGTCGGCGCGCGTAAGGCGGGCTTGATCGGCGATGAGGAGCTTTGCGCGCTTGAACACAGCGCCTGTCCCGGCTGCGGGAGCTGCGCGGGCATGTACACGGCAAACTCCATGAACTGCCTACTTGAAGCGCTGGGGATGGCGCTAAGCGGAAACGGGACGATTCCCGCCGTATCTTCTGCGCGCCTTGCGCTTGCCAAGCACGCGGGGATGAAGCTGATGGAGCTGGTAAAAAACAACATCACAGCGCGTATGATTCTTACTCCTGCGGCGATAGAAAACGGACTTGCCTGCGACATGGCGCTTGGCTGCAGCACAAACAGCGTGCTGCATCTTACGGCGATCGCGCATGAGGCGGGCTACACGCTTGATCTTGACAAGGTAAACGCGATCAGCGAGAGGACGCCGAACCTGTGCCACCTTGCGCCGGCAGGAAAAACGCATATACAGGATCTACAGCGCGCGGGCGGCGTAAGCGCGGTGCTTAAGGAGCTTGCGAGCATCGGCTGCATCGATGGAAGCTGCCGCACGGTAAGCGGGGAGAGCCTTGGCGCGCTGCTTCAAGCGGCGGAAAATCGAGATCCGCGGATCATTCGCCCAGCGCGCGAGCCATATTCCCAGACGGGCGGCATCGCAGTGCTCAAGGGAAATATCGCGCAGGACGGCTGCGTGGTAAAGCGCAGCGCCGTCGCCGAGCAGATGCTTCGATCAAGCTGCAAAGCGCGGGTGTTTGAAAGCGAGGAGGCGGCGATCGCGGAAATTTACGCGGGCGGCATAAAGAGCGGCGACGCGGTCGTGATACGCTATGAAGGCCCAAAGGGAGGCCCCGGTATGCGTGAAATGCTCAATCCGACCTCAGCTCTTGCCGGCATGGGACTTGACAGCTCCGTAGCCTTGATTACAGACGGACGCTTTTCCGGCGCGAGCCGGGGCGCATCGATCGGTCATGCTTGCCCGGAAGCGGCGCAAGGCGGCAACATTGCGCTGCTTCAAGACGGCGACATCATCGAGATCGATATTCCCGCGCACAGCATCAACGCAAGGCTGAGCGGCGAAGAATTTGCGCGCAGGCGCGCAGCCTTCCGCCCACCGCAAAGGAGGGAGCTTAACGGCTGGCTTTCACGGTACCAAAGGCTTGTCGCGCCGGCAAGCGAGGGTGCGGTTTTGAAATAGGGACGGATAGTATATTAAAAAACCGGTTGACAGAAGCGTGCGCGCGCTTCATAATGTGAACCAATACAAAATGCGATGACGGGAAAATACGTCGGGCGCAGCCGGTCACAGAGAGCCGCAGTTTGGTGGAATGCGGTACGGTCATGCTTGATAACTCCTCCCTGAGCAGTCCGCACAAAGCCGGCGCCGCCGGCAAGTATGCGCGAACGGAAGGCCCTCCGTTATCATGGGGCAGGCATTAAACGGCAAAACCGCCGCCGATGCTGATGAAAGTGGATATACCTTGAGGGTATATCAAACAGAGTGGTACCGCGAGAGTAGATAAGCTCCCGTCTCTGGCGCAGAAGAATGCGCTTGAGACGGGAGCTTTTTAATATTTAGGAGGCTTGCAAAACAATGATGGACTGCACAAAGTACGCACGCGGCTATTACATGCCGCCGGTGGAAAGCAACAAATGGACAAAAAAGGAATACATCACTAGCGCGCCCGCATGGTGCAGCGTGGATCTGCGCGACGGCAATCAGTCGCTCGTGACGCCGATGAGCCTTGATGAAAAGCTCCGTTTCTTCCGCCTGCTTACCGAGATAGGCTTCAAGGAGATCGAGGTCGGCTTTCCTGCCGCATCGGATACGGAATATGCGTTTGTGCGCGCTTTGATCGAGCAGGACATGATTCCCGAGGACGTAACGATACAGGTGCTCACCCAGGCGCGCGAGCATATTATCAAGAAAACCTTCGAGGCGCTCAAAGGCTGCAAACGGGCGATCGTTCACATGTATAACTCTACCTCCGTCGCCCAGCGCGAGCAGGTATTCAAAAAGAGCCGCGAGCAGATCAAGGCGCTTGCGGTAGAGGGCGCGGCCTTACTGCGAAGACTCGCGGAGAGTACAGAGGGAAATTTTCGGTTTGAGTATTCACCGGAAAGCTTTACGGGAACGGAGCCTGAATACGCGCTTGAGGTTTGCAATGCGGTGATCGGCGTATGGGAGCCGACAATCGAGAAGCCCGCGATCATCAATTTGCCTGTCACGGTGGAAATGTCGTTGCCGCATGTATACGCAAGTCAGATCGAGTACATGTGTGAGCATATGCAAAGGCGCGACGCGATCATCGTATCGTTGCATCCGCATAACGATCGCGGAACGGCGGTCGCGTGCAGCGAGCTGGGACTTCTCGCGGGCGCTGATCGTGTAGAGGGTACGCTTTTCGGGAACGGAGAGCGCACGGGAAATGTGGATATCATCACACTGGCTTTGAATATGTACGCGCACGGGGTAGACCCGCGGTTAGATTTTTCGGACATGCCGCATATCTGCGCGCTGTATGAAAACGTAACGAGGATGCGTGTTTACGAGCGCCAGCCCTATTGCGGCGCGCTGGTTTTCGCGGCGTTCTCCGGCTCGCATCAGGACGCGATCAGCAAGGGGATGAGCTACCGTGAAAAAGAGGGCGGAAAAAGCTGGACGGTTCCGTATCTGCCCATTGATCCAAAGGACGTAGGACGCGAATACGACGCGGATGTGATACGCATCAATAGCCAAAGCGGAAAGGGCGGCGTAGGCTATGTGCTTGAAACGCAGTTTGGCGTGTGCCTGCCGCAAAAGATGCGCGAGGAGGTCGGCTACGCGGTCAAGAGCGTGAGCGACGCGGAGCATCGGGAGCTTTCGCCATCGGACGTATATGAGGTCTTTACTTCCCGCTACGTCAATCAGTCTGAGGCGCTCCGCCTTTCTGACGTGCATTACAAGCGCCGCGGCGAGCTGCTCGAAGCGGAGCTGACGATCGAATCGGCGAAAAATGAGCGACTGCTGGTCAAAGCGCTTGGCAACGGCAGGCTGGACGCGGTGAGCAATGCCCTGCGCGGGATGGGCTTGACGTATACGCTTGTCGATTACCATGAGCATGCCATGACGAGCGGAAGCACCAGTAAAGCAATGTCCTATGTCTGCATCGAATCGGCAAAGGGAGAAAAATACTGGGGAGCGGGTATGCATGAGGATATTATTCTTGCTTCGGCGCGCGCCCTGTTTTCCGCGGTGAACCGTATGGGAGGCAAAGCGCTTGCAAAGATTTTTGAAAAGACCGCTTGAGGAGGATTGAAGGCTATGGGGATGACAATGACGCAAAGAATACTTGCCGCGCACTGCGAGAAAAAAACGCTGCGCGCCGGAGAACTGGTTATGGCGGATGTGGATATGGTGCTGGGCAATGACATCACCTCGCCTGTCGCGATCAATGAATTTGAAAAGAACGGCTTTGACAAGGTGTTCGATAAAAAAAAGATCGCGCTTGTCATGGATCATTTTGTGCCGAACAAGGACGTGAAGGCGGCGGCGCAGTGCAAACGGTGCCGAAGCTTTGCAGCGGAGCAGGGGATTCTGCACTGGTACGACGCGGGCAGAATGGGCATCGAGCATGCGCTTTTGCCCGAACAGGGCATCGTCAAGGCGGGCGATCTGGTGATCGGCGCGGATTCGCACACCTGTACCTATGGGGCGCTTGGCGCGTTTTCGACCGGCGTCGGCTCCACCGACATGGCGGCGGCAATGGCGACGGGCAAGCTCTGGTTTAAGGTGCCCTCCGCAATACGCTTTGCGCTCAAAGGCCGCTTAAAAGCGGGGATTTGCGGCAAGGACTTGATTTTGCATATCATCCGCATGATCTCCGTAGAGGGTGCGCGCTATAAGTCGATGGAGTTTTGCGGCGATGTGGACGCGCTTACGATGGACGACAGACTCACCATCGCGAATATGGCGATTGAAGCGGGCGCAAAAAACGGGATTTTCCCGGTCGATGAAGCTGCAAAGCGCTATCTGGATGAAAGAGTGAAAAATTACACCGTTTACGAAGCGGATAAGGACGCCGAGTATGAAAGGACCTATGAAATAGACCTTGGCAAGGTGGACTATACGGTCGCGTTTCCGCACCTGCCGGAAAACGGGAGGACGCGGCGGGAATGGAACGATATTGCAATCGATCAGGTCGTGATCGGCTCCTGCACCAACGGAAGGCTGCAGGACATGGCGCAGGCGGCTGAAATCCTAAAGGGCAGACGTATCAGCCCAAGTCTTCGCTGCATCGTGATTCCGGCTACGCAGAAGGTCTTTAAGGAATGTATGCGCCTAGGGTACGCGGATACGTTTATCGATGCGGGCTGCGTGTTCTCCACACCGACCTGCGGCCCCTGCCTTGGCGGACATATGGGGATACTGGATGAGGGAGAGCGCTGCGTTTCCACGACCAACCGGAACTTTATCGGGCGAATGGGGCATAAAAACAGCGAGGTCTACCTTGCGTCCCCCCGCGTCGCGGCGGCTTCCGCGATCGCGGGACGCTTAGTCGTACCCGAGGAGGTGTGAATATGGTATTTCAGGGAAAGGTTCATCGCTACGGCGACAATATCGATACGGACGTCATAATTGCCGCGCGCTATCTTGCCACGCAGGATAAAGCGGAGCTGGCCTCGCACTGCATGGAGGATCTGGATGCGGACTTCGTAAAACGTGTGCAAAAGGGGGACGTCATGGTGGGAGGCGCAAACTTCGGCTGCGGCTCCTCGCGGGAGCACGCGCCCATCGCGATCGAAGCAAGCGGGATAAGCTGCGTGATCGCAAAGAGCTTTGCACGCATTTTTTACCGCAATGCCATCAATATAGGTCTGCCGATTCTGGAATGTAAGGACGCAGAGCGGATCGAAAACGGCGATGAGGTGAAAATTGATACAGCGCGCGGAAGGATCGAGAATATTACGAAGGGGGAAAGCTACCAAACGATGCCCTTTCCGCCCTTTATTCAGGCGATCATCGACGCGGGAGGCTATATGAATGCGGTTCGGGAGGGGAAGGTATGAAAAAAGCGATTGCGGTGATCAAGGGCGACGGGATCGGCCCTGAAATTATGGAACAGGCAGTGCGCTGCCTCAAAAAAATTGCAGCGCGCTTTGGACATGAATTGATCTTTACTGAGCTGAGCGCGGGCGGCGCCGCCATCGATCTTTGCGGCGAGTGTCTGCCAAAGTCCACGCTCGACGCCTGCGCCGCAAGTGACAGCGTACTGCTCGCGGCGGTGGGAGGACCAAAGTGGGATGCGCTCCCCGGCGAGCAGCGTCCCGAGCGGGCGCTGCTTAACCTTCGTAAGGAGCTGGGACTTTTTGCAAATTTGCGTCCGGCGAAGCTGCTTGCGCCCCTCGCAAACGCCTGCCCGCTCAAAACGGAGATTTCTGATCAGGGCGTCGATATCATGGTCGTGCGCGAGCTCACGGGCGGTATCTACTTTGGCGAGCATGAAACGCGCGAGCAAAACGGCGAACAGACGGCGATAGACGTCATGCGCTATAGCCAAAGCGAGATCGAACGCATCAGCCGCGTTGCCTTTGAAACGGCGCGTAAACGGCGCGCAAGGGTATGCTCGGTGGATAAGGCGAACGTGCTTGACAGTTCAAGACTGTGGCGAAAGAGTGTGGAGCGCGTCGCTAAAGAATACCCGGATGTCACGCTCGAACACATGTATGTCGATAACGCCGCTATGCAGCTTGTGCGCGCGCCTTATCGCTTTGACGTGATCTTGACGGAAAATATGTTTGGCGATATCCTGACGGATGAGGCAAGCATGATCGCAGGCACGATCGGCGCGATCGGCTCAGCGTCCATCGGTGAAGGGACAAGAGGCATGTACGAGCCGATTCACGGTTCCGCGCCGGACATCGCGGGACAGGACAAGGCGAACCCGACGGGGATGATCCTCGCCGCGGCGATGATGCTTTTCTATGCGTTTTCCATGGAGAAAGAAGCGAAGACCCTCGAAAACGCAGTAATGTCGGCGCTTTCAAGCGGCGCGCGCACAGCGGATATGATGAGCGAAGGGATGCGGAGAGTAGGCTGCAAAGAGTTTGGCGCGCTCGTCGAAGCCGCCATATAAAATAGTGAAATAAGGAATCCCCATAAAAGGCAGGGGGACGTCCGTTTTTCGGCGTCCCCCTATCGTATTATAATATGTAGAAAGTATGGTAAAACAGAGCGTTTATTCCTCTGCTTCCTCGGCGGCGATGGCTTGGATATCCTCGGCGCTCAAAAACTCATAGAAGGTAATATCCATCTCGACCGATAAGCCGCCTAAGAGCATGGCGCCGCCATCGGCGCTGCGAAAGCTGAAATTGCCGATATGACAGCGATAGGGCGCGCTGTAAAGGGAGCGGACAATGTCCTTTGCCTTTTCATAGCTGTCGCACTCAAAGCGCATATGCAGCGAGCGCGCGGCGAGATTACCGTTGAAGGCTACATTGTTGAAGTTGATCTCGTAACGCAAAGAGGCTGTGAGCACGCCGTTGAGAAGCTGCATCACGCGCTTGGCGTTGTCATAGGGAGGGATGGAGGCGGCGCCGCTTTCGATTTCCAGCGCATCCATTTCATCGATCTCCGCTTGCATCTGCTGCATCTGCGCGAGCTTTGCCTCTTCGATCACCGTCTCATTTTCCGCGTCGGCCTGGCGCAGCGCGGCGGCGTCCGCCCGTTCGCTTACGGGCTTCCATACGAGAAAATAATAGCTGATCGCGGCGACAAGCAGGGAGAGGATGATAAGCAGGACTTTTTCACGTCTGCTGAAATTACGTTGCAGCATTAGGCTTCACCTCCCTGCTTGAGCGTGATCGTCATAGAGAGCATCACGGGCGCTTCTATCGCAGGCGAAGGCGAAACGGGCGTTTCGCTTTGCGTAGGAACAGGCGTCTGTCCCTTCTTCAGCTTCGGCGTGCGCGTGGGCTTGGGTGTGGGCGTAGGCACGGGCGTCGGCGTGGGGGAGGGAGTCTCCTCCGTACCTGCGGTATAGACCATGACGGAATTGACGAGAGGGCTGCTTTCAAGCGACTTTACCAAAGCCGCCGTATCATTTAGCGTCACGCCCGAAAGCTGCAAGGTGATGACCGGCTCCTGTACGGAAAACGCATGTACGCGCGCCTCCCGCATCAGCCGGCTTTCGATGAGCTCCAGAATATCCATGACGTCCGTACTGTAGGCTTCATCCCCAATCAGTTCGGGGAAAACACGCCTGTCGTATTCGGCGCGCAGCGCCTCATAGGTAGCGGTCTGCTCCTTAAGAGAGGCAAGCGCTGCTTCTGCCTGCGTCGCCGCGCTCTCCGCCTGATCGGCAAAGGAAAGTCGGTCTGCAACACAAAACTTACCGAAAAGGACGATCAAGCCCATCATGGCGATAAAAATAGGGATCGCGCGCGAAGGGCTGTTGATGCTTTTGGGCTTTGCGCCCAGATTCAGCGTGGTCTTGACCGGATAGCTTTTGCTTTTGTTCTGCTTGTCGGCCTTGAAAACTTGCAGGATGTCTTTCACGTCGGTTTTTAGATTGATCTCCATTGTATTTCCCCCTACTGCAAGCACACGCCGTAAGCGGCGGGATAGAGCACGGCGGCTTGATCGGCAGCATCGTCATCGTCGTCAGATAGGCACATCAGCTCACGAATGCTGTGCGAGCGAAGAGAGACGCGCTCCGTAAGCGCATCAAGCAGAGGCTCGATCTTTGCCCCGCCGCCGCAGAAATAAATATCGTGCAGCTCATTTTCAGGATTGTTGTAATTATAAAAATTGAGCGCCTGCATCAGATCGATCGAGAGCTTACTGTAAACAGCCTTGCAGGCTTCGGTATTGAGCGTGTTTTGATAATTGCCTGTTTTATACGCGGCGGCGACATGAATATCGACATTACCGCTTTCGGCGATCACCTCGTCGAGCATATTGCAGCCATAGTCGATGAGCTGTGTCGCCTCGTGCGCATAGCTGTTGTAAAAATAGAGCCGTGTCGCCGTATGACCAAGATCAAGAATGCAATATTCGCGCCTGCCGTCAAAGGCGTTCTGCTTTTCATAGCGGCGTATCAAATTGGAATAGGCGATCTCCTCGGGTACGGCGATTCGCAATGTAAAGCCGGCGTATTTTAGCAGATCGCGATAGCTTTCAATGGTGCTTTTGCGCGCGGCGGCAGCCATAATATCCATAGAAACAGGCTTGCCCTGCTCGTCCTTTTCCATATGCAAAAGCGCGTAGTCATACACATATTTTTCGCGCTCGGCATTGATATAGTCGCGAAACTCATAGGGTAGGTTCAGCTTGAGACTTTCAACGCTCATGGGCGGAAGCGTACTGCGCCGGAA
>CAZNJN010000008.1:0-1463 GCA_964573365.1 uncultured Oscillospiraceae bacterium | reverse complement strand
AACGCGGTGGAAGCATTAAGCACGAGCGCGCAGGCGCCCTTTTGCAGCTTTAGCTTTTTTCTTGTTTCTTTCAAAAATTCGCCCATCGCTTCGGGCGCGACGACCACGCCCTCGCGGATGACGTCGTCGGGCAGGGCGGCTTGTGCGCGGCGCAACAGCTTGTCGCCGCTGCATAAGGCGAACTTGACCTCGCTTGCGCCTATATCGATGCCGATGCAGATTTTACCCATACAGTCTCCTCGTTCATATTAGAATAAGCCTATATATGCGTTGAGCAGCGGCAGACCCCAAAGAGCACAGACCCATACCCCCGCGAAAATGGAGGGGGCGAAGGGAAACTCCATGCCGCGCTTCTTTTTTGCGATCACAGCGAAGAAAATACCGAAAAGGCAGGAGAAAATTAGCAGAAGAATGCCAAGCTTCCAACCCAAATACAGCCCCGCTGTAAAAAATAGCTTGATATCCCCGCCGCCCATGGTTTCCTTTTTCATCAGCTTGTCGGCAAGCAGCACCAGCAGCAGCAGGGGCAGAGCGGTCGCAATACCGCCTAAAATGCCCTGCCATAAATAACCAAGACGATTTGGAGAGAGCAGGGCGAAAAAAAGAAAAAAGCCTATGCCCGTCACGATCAAACGATCCGGCACAAGCCCCGTATCCAGATCGATCAGCGCGATTGCGAGCAGAATATAGAGTAAAACCGCATAAGCCGCCGCTTTATAGCTAAGGGAATAGGAAAGCAGCATGCTCAATAGGATCAGCGCGCCGAGCAGCTCCGTGTAAAGACAGCGCTTAGAAATAGCTGCGCCGCAGTAGCGACAGCGTCCGCGTAAAAATAGGTAGCTGAAAACCGGCACAAGATCAAGCGCATGAAGCGTATGAAAGCAAACGGGGCAATGGCTCCTTCCCTTTAACGCGCTTTCGCCTTGAACATAGCGCGCCGCCGCGCAATTGATAAAGCTACCCATAGCCGCACCCAGGAGCGCGGCTATGAGCAGGATGTAAAGGGTGAAGTGCAATTCTATAAGCAATCTATTTACACTTTGCACAGTTATCTAATGAGGATAAAGAAGCTTCTGCTTAGGAACCCTTGGCAACCCAGCTTGCGGTCGGGACAAACCCACTCTCAGAAACTTCAATCTTGATAACCTTGTCTGCACATGGGCTACCTGTTAATTCACCAGTGTGTGCCACAGTGGTTTCCCCATATCCTGTAGTGGGCAGAGTCTTAGAGAGCTGCATATTATTGTTTGTAATGGTGGCATATGTTACGCCGGTCTGACTGCCAGCAGTGCCAGACCAAGTGAAATAGGTACTGGTAGAATCATGCTTGTCTTCGGTCATAGCGGCAGTCACAGCGAGGGATACAGCACTGCGCTGATTTGCCATATCTACACCTAAACGTGCCTTTTCAAGCTGTGCTTGGAACACGGGGATCGCGATGGCGATCAAAATCGCGATGATCG
>CAZNJN010000007.1:25729-26010 GCA_964573365.1 uncultured Oscillospiraceae bacterium | reverse complement strand
GAGACTCCAGCGCTTCTTTCTTAAATTCGGGGAACTCATCCAAAAACAGCACGCCGCAATGCGCGAGACTGATCTCGCCCGGCATGGCTTTCTGTCCGCCGCCTACCAGAGAAATTGAGGATGCCGAATGATGCGGCGTGCGAAAGGGGCGCTCCGTGGCGATGCCGCCGTTGCCCTTGAGCATCCCTGTAACCGAATGAATCTTTGTAACCTCCATCGTCTCTTCAAAGGTCATTTCCGGCAAAATACTCGGTATGGTTCGAGCCAGCATAGTCTTGCCC
>CAZNJN010000007.1:19210-25719 GCA_964573365.1 uncultured Oscillospiraceae bacterium | reverse complement strand
GTCCTCCTGAGACTGCCACCTCCGCCGCGCGCTTTGCGCCCTGCTGCCCCTTGATATCACAGAAGTCCGCGTCATAGTGGAGAATCGTGCTTGTCCACTCCTTATGCGCGCAGGGCGGTACATTCCATTTGCCGCGAAGCAATTCAACCGTCTGCGTGAGCGTTTCGACAGGATAAATATCAATATCACGCAGATAGACTGCTTCTTCTATATTTTCAACAGGAAGCACCGCTTTTTTTATTCCCTCCTGCCGCGCACCAATCAGCATGGGCAAAACGCCCGCCACGGGACGAATTGTACCATCAAGGGCAAGCTCCCCTAAAAAGACCGCTTTCGTATCTCTCTGCGTTGGAATTTGTCCCGTCGCGCTTAAAAGCCCCAGCGCGATCGGCAGATCATAGGTAGAGCCCTCTTTTCTAAGGTCGGCGGGCGCCAAGCTAATCGTGATTCGGCTGTTCGGATATTCAAAACCGCTGTTTTTAATCGCGGCGCGTACCCGTTCTTTGGACTCGCGCACCGCTGCGTCCGGCAGACCTACCGTTTCATAGCAAGGCAATCCGCCTGAAACATCCACTTCTACCGATACGGCAAAGCCCACGATGCCGTTGAGACCATAGCTCATGATCCTTGATAGCATGTTTATCCCCCCGTCCTATAAGAAATTCTAATATCCAAGGAAGGTCCACCCGGGCATCCATTCCAAGGCATGAATGAAATCAACCGAGACCATTTTTCCGCTGATCACCGGATAGAACAGTGCAAAGAGCAGTACGCAGCTCCCCAGCCATATCCACTTTGCCCGTTTTAACATCGGGTACTTTGTTTCCGCTTTGCTTAGAAGATAGACCGTCCCCAGAATGATAAAGGGTACCATGGGAAAATAGTGGTACGCAAACGTACAGCGCGGCACAAGCACCCATGGCAGATAGTTGGCTGCAGCAGCGCATAGGATGAGTTTGTTTTCCTCGTCGCTCTTGAGTTTTCCGCAAAGAAGAAGCAGCGCGAGCGTCAAAAGCGCTGCCGAGCAGACCCACCAAACAGCCGGATTACCAAAGGCGGAGATCGTTCCCGCCCTGCTTCCGCTTGCGTCGTAGCCCACATAGTACCACACGGGACGAAGATCCAGCGGCCATTGCCACCATGCGGACTGGTAGGGGTGCGTCGCGGTCAAGCCGCTGTGGTAGCTAAACATAAACTTCTGTACGCCCCATACGCCCTTGAGATCGTAATGCTCCTGACATAGATAGTAAGGCAGATAGCTCAAAAGATAAATACATACCGGAACTGCAATAAAAAACACGCAGCACCAGAGCAGGGTTTCTATGGTATATTTGAAGAATCGCCCGCCCAATTCCCGGCTTTTTGGATCGCCCCTTTCAAGGAGAGCGCGGCTTTCCTTATAACGGCAAAGCAGCGAAAAAAGCAGAACCAGCGCAAGTCCGCCGCCAGCATAGATACAGGTCCATTTGCTCGCGGCTCCCAGTCCGAAGAACAAGCCCGCAAGACTGAGCGGACGCAGCGTCTTTTTTACGCCGTCGGTGAAAAAATTCATGCAGGTGTATTGATACATGAAATCATACATCAGCAGGATAAAAAAGACCGCGAATACGTCGATCGTCGCGATGCGCGTCTGGGTAAAGTGCATAAAGTCGCAGGCAAACAGGGCAGCGGCCAAAAACGCGTATTCCGTTTTTTTGAACATGCGTTTGGCAAAAGCGTACAGAATCGGCAGCATCGCAATGCCCAGAAGGCATCCGATGATGCGCCAGCCGAACGGATTCATGCCAAAGATCGCCACGCCCGTCATAATCAGGATTTTTCCAAGCGGCGGATGTGAGTTTTCATAGGGGGATAAGCCGTGCAGATGCTCATACGCCGTGCGCCCATGATACAGCTCATCAAAAAACATGCCGTTCACGTTAGAGGGAGCTTTAGGAACGGTATCCTGCTCATCCGTAAGCGCCGTCACGGTGGAAACCGCTTGGATGCGCGCTCCGCTTTGATCGAAAAACGCCAGCTCATTCAGCCATAGCTCACCTTGATCAACATTGATGATTATACTCTCCGTCGTCCCGCTCATGCTCAGCGGCTGCCAAAGGAACATGTTGTCAAATTTCTGTTCGTAGGTAAAGCTTTGTCCGTCATCAAAGCTAAAGCTTGCCGTTCCTTCGCTTATACCGCCAAATGCCCAAAGTTCCTTAAGAGCTACAGGCGCTTCAAATTCGATCTTCGCGCTTTCGCCCGCCTGTGCCTTCCACGCCGACTCGGGCGCCTTGAGCGACCCGAGATTCACGAAGGCGACAAGCGCATAAACTAACGTTAAGCCGCCGCAGAGGAGCCTGTCCTTCCTGCTCCAAACTTTTTTTGAGGTTTGATCCTCTTCAAGCGGCAAAAGCATCTTCTGCTCAGGCGGCGCCGTCTGCTCCGCTTCGAGGCTAAACGCGACCTCCCGCCGCTTTTTGATCAGGCACTGTATGATCACATAGGTAAAGTAAGCCCAGCCAAGCAGGTTGATCATAGAACCTAGCGCGACCATAACGTCGTACTGCACACCGCGGCAGGCAGGTTTGTCAATAATAATAAAGGCTCCCGACGTATTGAGCAGCATGGAAATGCTAAACAGAGCGAAAAGTGAGTATAGCCGTTTATCCCGTGTTTCGATAAACGCCATAAGCAGCAAGAGCAGCGCGGGGAAAAGATAGCGCTCGTGCATGTATTGGCCGAGCGTAAAGAGCGAAACGAGCAGGTATGCGGCGCAAAGCCAGAATGCGCCCTGCGTTTTATCGGATTTGATATAGAGCGCGCAGGAAAATACCACAAAAACCGCCATCAGCACCGTTCCAATCGTCCTGTAGGAGAAAAGGCCGCAGAGCTGATCCACATTCGTCCAGTTTCCGCCCAAAAGCGCCATAAGATTATACGCCTCGACGCTTGCGTAGGGGTAGGACGTTGCAGTAGAAAAATACTTGTCAAAAAGCCAGCCTGTCTCCTGCGTGGATTTGAAGGGCAGCGACAAAAGCAGTATCACGGCAAACGCCGCCGCGACAGCCGCGACTGTTTTGTATACATCCTTGGGTTTTTTTATTTTTGTGAAATAGGCGATCGCATAAATCGGCCCGACCATGAGCGCCTGTGGCTTGATCAAAATTGCGAGTCCGAATACCGCGCCCGCCAAGATCAAACGATCCTGCAAAAAGCCGTAAAAGCTTAGCGCAAGCAAAAGCGTAAGGACGGAATCGATCTGCCCCCAGCCGCCCGAAACAAACGCCATCATCGGGTTAAAAGCGATCAAGGCACAAAGCCAGAGCGCCGTGCGCTGTGTAAACTTCGTTTTTGCAATTCTGTAGACAAAATAGGCGCTTGCCACGTCACAGAGGATCGCGGGCAGCTTGATCAGCAGTACATAAGCGTCCGAGCCGTAGGAAAGACCCAGCGCGCCGGCAAGTTTTGCCATGGCGCCAAGCACATACATATAGCCCGGCGGATAGTCCGCAAACATGCCGCTTGTGTAAAACGCCGCGCAACCGTTCTGCGCCATCGCGTTCCCCCAAGCCATAAAGCAGTTGATGTCTGTCGGGTGTCCATAAATGATCTTTGAAAGCAATACGCGCAGCAAAAACGCGCCTGCAAGGATCACCGCAAGCGCGGCGCAATCCTTGGAGGCCTTCAGCTCCGTTTCCTTCCTTTCGATCACTTTTTGATCAATAAGGAACGCCAGCAGGGTAAAAAGCAGCATCAAAAGAAGGATGGCGCCAAAATGCGGTACCTTTCCCTCCGTGATGTTATCCTCCTGCGCGCTTTGCTCCATGGGAGCGAAATCCTCCACTGTCTCCGCCGTTTCGACTTCAAGCAGCGATACGTTCCTAAACCACGCCGTTCCACTCGACAGCGCGCCATAACCGCCTACGCGCACGCATACGGTAAGCTCCTTTTGCGTTTTTCCGGTTTTTCCCGTAAGCTCGATGTGCCGCCAATCTTCAGTGCCAAGCACCGGTTGTGAAGCCGCCATGCAGTTCGTCACCGCTATGTTTGCGCCCTGTCCGTTCTCAACGTTTTCCGTTTTCACATCGCAAGATAAAGTATAGCAGGTATTCTTTTTTACTTTGAGCGTGTAGCAAAGGCGCGCGTCGTTTTCAATATAGTTTGTGATACATACGGCTTTTTCGTCTGCGTCGGCCACGATGCTGTACTCATCTTCACCGGAAAGCCAAGCTTCGCTAAACCAGCCTTCCGGCAGTTCGTTCCCGTCAAAAACTGCGTTTGGGGGTAAAAGTTCGTCGCTTTGCGCACAGGCGGATGCCGAAAACAGACAGCATATAAAAATCAGGACTCTTGCAAAAAACCGTTTTTTCATGTTTTTCCAATCGCTTTGTTTTATTTTTTATCATACTCTATTTCATATCATACCACATTTTTATATGGAAAAAATCCCCTTATGCCGTAAAGGCACAGGGAATATGAATTACATCCCGCGTGCGTAGATCTACCTCCGCTACGTCAAAACGCACATCATCGTCAAACGTCCCATATGCCTGCATGTAGCCCTGCGCCGCCATTATGATGTGTCTCTGCTTTTGTTTGTTGACCGCCTCGCGCCCCAGAATATCGCCCTTCCCCGTCCGTGCCTTTACCTCTACGAACACCAGCGTTTTCCCATCCCGCATGACCAGATCGATTTCATAGCGCCCGCTGCGATAGTTTTTTTGCAGCAGCCTAAAACCGTATTCTTCGAGATATTTGCAGGCGATCGATTCGCCTATTAAGCCTTCCTTACGCGTATTCACAGCCTGATTCCTTCTATGTTTTTCAAAAAACTGCGCCGGTGGATCGGGCAAGGCCCGTACCTTTGCAGCGCCTCTATATGCTCCTTTGTTCCGTAGCCTTTATTGCGTTCAAAGCCATATTGCGGATAGCAAAGGCTCATTTCCCGCATATAGCGATCTCGCGTGACCTTGGCGATAATAGACGCCGCTGCTATAGAATAGGAAAGCGCGTCGCCGTGGATGATCGCTTCCTGCTTTGCGGGAATATCCAGATCCTTTACGGCGTCCACCAGTACAAATTCCGGCGGCTTATCCATTGCATCATACGCCTTTTTGAACGCGAGCCTCGTCGCCTGCAAAATATTGATCCTGTCGATCTCCTCCTCCTCCACTCGCCCGATTCCGCAGCAAAGCGCGCTAGCAAGAAGCAGGTCGAAAAGCGCCTCCCGCCTTTTTTCGGATACTTTTTTTGAATCGTTTACATCATGAATCAGGGGCGTCTTGGGCATCACGACGCATGCCGTAACGACCGGCCCGGCAAGCGGCCCTCTGCCGACCTCGTCCATGCCGCCGGGAAAGATACCTTTTCCCCAGTATTCCTTTTCCCTCGCGCAAAGCGAGCGAAGACGTTCTTCCTCAGTAATTCGCATCCGGCCGCTCCAGACTCACATGCGCGATCTTTCCCGCGCGGTATTCGTCAAGCACGATGCGCGCCGCGCGCTCCGTATCCTTCGCGCCTCCGGGAAGAAGAAAGCCTCTGCTCTCGCAGACTGCTTCAAGCAAAGCTTCACCGCCCATGTCCGCCCCGCAGGATGCGTACCTTTGCCCCACAGCCTCCGGGCAAAGCCGCATCAGCTCCAGCAAAAGCGAGGAGGCAAGCTGCTCTACATCCATAATATCATCCTTAATGGAGCCGATATACGCCAAGTGCTTCGCCAAGGTTTCGTTTTCAAGCTTTGGCCAGAGCAGACCCGGAGTATCCATCATCTCCAGATATTCGCTGATCTTCACCCATTGCTTCGCTTTGGTAATGCCCGGTCTGTCGCCGACCTGCGTGCGGTTGCTGCCCGCAAGCCGGTTGATAAACGTGGACTTTCCCACGTTTGGAATACCCGCCACCAGCACGCGTACCGTTTTTTTTACGCCCTTTTGCCTATAGCGCGCCACGACTGGGGCGGCTGCTTTTTCGATTAACGCGGCCGCGTCCCTTTTGCTTGCGTTTTTCGTGGATACAATATCCATCGCCATGATACTCTGCGCGCGAAAAGCGGCAATCCATGCTTTTGTCACAAGTGGATCAGCCAAGTCGCTTTTATTGAGCAGCACCATTCGTTCTTTTTTAACGAAAAGCTCATCAAAATCGGGATTTCGTGTCGCCAATGGCGCACGGGCGTCCGCGAGTTCTACGACTACGTCGATCAGCTTTAGATTTTCTTCCAGCATACGGCGCGCCTTCGCCATATGTCCCGGATACCATTGTATTAGCAAACGGTTTTCTCCTTTTGTTCTTCTGCTTTTCCATATTTGCAAAAAGGCACCGGAAGCCCGATGCCTTTTGTTTGTTACGCTTATTTCTCGTCGATACGTTCGACAACCTTCGCGGCTTTACCGATGCGGTTACGCAGATAAAAGAGCTTGGCTCTGCGTACCTGACCATGACGCAGCACTTCGATGCGGCCAATACGGGGGCTGTTGTAGGGGAACGTCCTCTCAACGCCTACGCCGTAGGAAACACGGCGCACGGTA
>CAZNJN010000007.1:7378-19200 GCA_964573365.1 uncultured Oscillospiraceae bacterium | reverse complement strand
ACGACGCCTTCAAAATTTTGCAGTCTCTCGCGCGTACCTTCGACAACCTTCACGAAAACGCGGACGGTGTCACCGACTTCAAGCTTCGGCAGGTCGGAGCGAAGCTGTTCTTTTTCGAGTTCTTTAATGATGTTGGACATTTGTATTCTCCTTTTTCTTCACGAACGTTCGTACAAGCATAAGTCTTTGGCCCGCATTGGACCGTCCGCTGCCACAAAGTGCATTATAACATAGGCTTTTTTTGAATACAAGCTTAAATTTCTTGCTTTTCCAAGCTTGAAAGAAAGACCTTATCTTTTTTATCCAGCTTAATATTCTCCATAAGCTCCGGGCGATTTTGGAGTGTCTTCAGCAAAGCCTGCTCCCGTCGCCACCGCGCGATCAAAGCATGGTTCCCGTTTAAGAGCACCTCAGGTACAGCCATACCGCGAAATTCTGCCGGACGCGTGTACTGCGGATATTCCAGCAGACCTTCCGAAAACGATTCATCCTCCGCAGACGCTTCGCTGCCCAGCACGCCCGGAATAAAGCGCGCAACGCAGTCCGCAAGCACCATTGCCGGAAGCTCACCGCCGGTTAGGATATAATCCCCGATGGAGATTTCCTGATCCATCTGCGCCATAACGCGCTCGTCAACGCCCTCGTAATGTCCGCATAAGAGCAAAAGCCTGTCCGCCTTTGCCGCAAGCGTCTGCGATAGCGCGGTAGAAAGCGTCTCTCCTCTTGGCGAGAGCAGGATACGCAGCGCTTGGTGCGCAGGATCGACCGCCTCCAAGCAGGAATAGATCGGCTGCGCCATCATAACCATACCCGCGCCGCCGCCGAAAGGATAGTCATCGGTATTTTTATGCTTAGACGCGGAGTAATCTCGTATATTATGGGTATGGAACTCCAAAAGTCCCTTTTCGGCGGCTCGCCCAATCATGCTGCTGGTGAGCACGCCCGCAAACATTTCCGGAAAAAGCGTAAGAATGTCAATCCTCAAACAGGCCGACCTCCTTAAGCATCTCTGCGTCAAGCAAAATCCGCTTTTCCTGTATATCTACCTCCAGAAGAAGCTTTTTAAGCGCCGGAATCATCAGAGTTTTTTCGCTTTGTATCACATACACGTCGTTCGCGCCTGTCTCAAGCACATCGGTAAGCTCACCGTAGGCATTGCCATCACTGTCAAAAACGGCGCAGCCGATCAAATCCTGCACAAAATAGCGTCCCTTTGGCAGCTTCACCGCATGGGCGCGATCCACGCAAACAAAGCAGTTTCTAAGATGCTCCGCCTCCTCGCGGGTAGTGCAGCAGGAAAGCTGCAAAAACACCGCGTCGGGCTGAACGCTGATATTGCTGGCTTTTATCGGCAAATAGGAACTGCCCTGTTCCAAATATGCATCGGACAGGGCATAAAAACGACGAACATCATCCGTAAGCGGTAAAAGTTTGAGCGCGCCATGCACGCCATGCGGTCTTAGAATGCGGCCAATGCGGAAGTATTCCACTTAGTCGTTCTCCTCGTCCTTTGCGCTTTCCCGCTCGTCTTCGTCGAGAATCTCCACGATATACTTCTTGTTTTCCTTAATCGAGGCGGCTTTTACTACAGTACGGATCGCCTTGGCGATACGTCCCTGCTTCCCGATGACCTTGCCCATATCCTCAGACGCGACGGAAAGCTCGATGATGGTGGCATGGTCTCCCTCACGGGAAGTAACCTTGACCTCGTCCGGTTTATCCACAAGATTCGTGGCTATGTATTTGACCAGTTCTACCATGGCCTTACTCGCCTTACTGGATAGCGCCGGACTTTTTGAGCAGCGCGCGAACGGTATCCGTGGGCTGAGCGCCATTCTTGATCCACTCAGCAGCCTTCTCATTATCGACCTTGAGCTCGATGGGGTTCGTCAAGGGGCTGTAATAACCGATTTCTTCTACGAAGGCACCATTGCGCGGCGCACGCGAATCCGCTACCACAACACGGTAGAAGGGGGCTTTTTTGGCGCCCATGCGGCGCAGTCTGATCTTAAGCATATGATTTTTTTCCTCCATAACAATATAGATGATGTATTTCGAAAACGGTGTTCCGTAATCGCGTATTAAAACGGCAGTCGAAAGCCTTTTTTTCCTTTTTTCCATTTTCCACCGGACATCTGCTTCATCATTTTGCGGGAAGCTTCAAACTGATTGAGCAGACGGTTAACTTCCTGTATGCTCGTGCCGCTGCCCCTTGCAATGCGCTTGCGCCGACTCGCGTTCAGCAGGTCGGGCTTTGCGCGCTCCTTGGGCGTCATGGATTTAATAATCGCCATCATTCGCGCGGTCTGTTTTTCATCGATCTCTATGCTTCCGGCTTTGGACGCATCCATACCCGGCAGCATGGCAAGCAGCTCTTGCATGGAACCCATGCTTTTCATCTGCTCGAATTGCTCCATGAAATCTTCAAGCGTAAAGCCGTCGTTTTTGATCTTTCCGGCAAGCTCTATGGCTTTTTTTTCATCAAAGGCAGTCTGCGCTTTTTCAATAAGGGTAAGCATATCGCCCATGCCCAGGATGCGCGAAGCCATGCGGTCGGGATGGAACGCTTCAATATCACTTAGCGTCTCACCGATGCCCGCGAATTTGATCGGCTTTCCGGTGACCGCGTTTGCGGAAAGCGCAGCGCCGCCGCGGGTATCGCCGTCCAGCTTGGTAATGATAAGGCCTGTGATCTCGAGAGCCTCGTTAAAGGCTTTCGCCACATTTACCGCGTCCTGTCCGGTCATTGCATCCACGACGAGAAGCACCTCGGCCGGATTGACATCGTTACGAATCCTTGTGATCTCCTGCATCATATCCTCGTCGATATGCAGTCGCCCCGCCGTATCGATGATCACCAGATCCTTTAAGTTTCTCTGTGCATATTCAATGGAGAGCTTTGCGGTCTCAACAGGATCCTGCGTTCCGCGTTCAAACACCGGCACGCCGACCTTTTCACCCACCACCTGCAACTGTTTAATCGCTGCGGGACGGTATACATCGCAAGCGACCAAGAGCGGCGTTTTGCCGTATTGCTTGGACAAATAAGCGGCGAGCTTTGCCGCCATCGTCGTCTTGCCCGCGCCCTGTAGACCGGCAAGTAAAACCACCGCAGGCGATTTTGAGCCAAATTCCGGTCGGACATTGCTCCCGCCCATCAATGCGGTCATTTCCTCGTTTACGATCTTGATGACCTGCTGCGCGGGCGTCAAACTCTCAAGCACCTCGCTGCCGACGGCGCGCGCGGTCACATCATTGATAAAGTTCTTGACAACGCTGAAGTTTACGTCGGCCTCCAAGAGCGCGAGCTTTACCTCGCGCATGGCTTCCTTTACATCCTTTTCATTCAGTTTGCCTTTTCCGGAAAGCTTTTTGAATACATTTTGCAGCTTACCGGCCAAACCTTCAAACGCCATCGTTTCCTCCGTTAATCGCTAAAAGCGCATCAATCTGCGCCAATACTTTTTCTTTAGGCTGCTCGTTTACGCTTATTTTGAGCCGTTCTAAGCCCCTTTGCAGTTTCAAAAGGCCGATCCGGTCTTCCAGCTCATAAAGCATCGCTTCTCCGCGCATAAGCGTATCTCTGATGCCCTGTCTGGAAACGCCCTCTCTTTGGGCAATTTCCGAAAGAGAGCAGTCCTCATTGACCGTCTGATCAACGATCAAATACTGCCGCCGCGTTAAAAACGAGCCGTATAAATCCAGCAGGCAGCCAAGTTCAACATGCTTTTCCATGATTGTTTCCTCTGTAAAGGTCAATAGCTTTACACGCCTTGTTTATTATACAGCTTCACTAGAAAAAGTCAAGCCATATGTAGGCTTGACTTTTTCTAGTGAAGCTTGTTAGTGCAAAAACTTATTCACAGTAATGACGGTAACAATATTGCCGATACCGTCAAAAAGCAGGAAAGCGCCCGCGCAGATCACCATGGCCTTAGCGCTGCCAAAGGGATCGAAAAGCATGAACAGACCAAGAAGAAACAGCACCAGCACGGAAATCATTTGTACCTTCCAGCCCGGCACCTCCGCTTTTCGCATTTCTCTGGTGAACACAAACTTAATGATACTGTCAGCTACCACAAAAATACCCAATAGCGCAACCAGTACGGTAACAACGACGTCCGCCCGCAGCACCACAAGAATGCCGATAAGCATGGTGATTACACCGATAAAAAGGCTGCCGCCGATAATCTCCGCATTCTTTTGCGAAAAATAGCTGATCGTCTGATAGACGCCGAAAGTAAATAATCCGGCGCCCAGCACATAGCAGGCGATCCTGCATGCGGATTCCGGCCAAATCATCATCACGAGACCCATAATCATATAAAGCGCCGCAAGAATAAGCATCGTATTGCGCAGTTCCTTTTTCAAAACGCTCACGACTCCCTTCCATTTTTTTCAATTATAACACAGGTATCATGCGCTGTCTTTACATCAAAGGTGAAAAAAGTCGTAATATTTCTTGAAGCATACGCTTCATTGCGCTACGCTCACAATCCTTTTCCTCTATGCGCCTGCAAAGCTCCAATGTGTCCAGATATTGGTTTTTGATGTCGGCGATCGCGCTGACGCCGTATAGAACCGTGCCGCATTCAAAGTGCTGATACAGACTTCGATAATCAAAATTGCTACTGCCCACCACCGCGATGGAATCATCGCAGAGGCAAATTTTGGAATGCATAAAGCCCGGCGTATACTCGTAAATCTTTACCCCCGCTTTGATAAGCTGCGGATAGAAGGAACGGGTGGTCTTATGTACAAGCGGATGATCGGGAATATTCGGAACGACAATACGAATATCCACGCCGCTTTTCGCCGCGAACATCATGCTACGAAGCATCGTATCGTCTATCACAAGGTAAGGCGTGTCGATGTAAACGTATTCCTTTGCATGCTCGATAACGTATAAATAGATATTTTCTCCAATACGCTCCGAACGCAGCGGATTATCGGCATAGGTCTGAATGTAGCCGTCCGTAGACATCTCGTTTGGACAGTCCTGCCACGGACAAAGCGCCGAAATCTGCTCTGCGCCTGCGTTGATGTCCCGAAGCTGTAAGCCGATTAAGGTGAGACACCACGCCGCCTCTCCTCGTATGCAAACCATCGAATCATGCCAGTGCCCGTGCTTGGCATAGGCGTTGATATACTCATCCGCCAGGTTGCAGCCGCCCGTAAAGGCAACCTTTCCGTCGATGGAAATTATTTTTCTGTGATCTCGTTGATTCTGCGTAACGGCAAGGATCGGTCGAAACGGATTAAATACCTTCGCCTTGATACCGTAGCTCTCCAGTGTCTTACAATAATCGCGCGGCAGTGTCAAAAAGCAGCCCACATCGTCATACATCACATGCACCTTCACGCCTTGACGGACTTTATCCCGAAGCACCTGCAAGATGCTGTTCCACATGACTCCTTCTTCGATGATGAAGGTCTCTATGATGATATACTTCTCCGCCTTCTTCAGTTCCTTCATCAGTACGTCGTAGAAAGCTTCCCCCGGGCAAAGATAGCTGCAGGTCGTATGCGCATAAACGGGAAAATGGCAGAAGTTTTCCAGATAGCGCATGAGAGGGAGCGCTTTATGGCCTCGCTGCTCTAAGGCAGGCAGAACGGACAGTTCGGCAAAAAACAGCGGCATAAAGGTTTCCTCGCTGCGTCCAAGCATCCGTTTGAGATTCTTTTTTCCGTATTGAAAGGTGTAAAATAAATACAGCAGCCCGCCAAAGACAGGCACAAGCAGGATCACAAAGACCCATGATAGCTTTACAGTGGGATCGCCTTCTTTGCCAACTACATAGATCGCGGCAAAAACGCTGACCAAGCTTAAAAAGTCTCTGAGTATCTCCGAGACCCGTGAAGTATTTGTCACCCAGAAAAAGATGACCCCGATTTGCGCCAAGAGCAGCACGATTACCATGATACGATGCCGAATGAGCGCTTTTTTCCATGTTCCCCTTGAATCCGCCATGTTTTTTCCTTTTTTTCTTGGAAATCACTGCTATTATATAGGAATATGCGTTTCTGTGCAAGTCTGTGCTCGTTTCATCGTCACCCTAGTATTATTTTTGGTTGACAATTTTCTTTGTCCATGGTATTCTCTGCGTGATCTTTATGAAAAGCAGGATAAAAAAATGGAAACAAAGCAAAACGAGCGAAAGCTCGGTATCCGCGACATGACCTATATTTCTCTTTTTGCGGCATTAATATCCATCTGCTCATGGATCTGCATCCCCACCGCCGTACCCTTTACTATGCAGACCTTCGCTGTCTTTGCCGCGTTAAGCACCCTTGGCGGCAAAAGAGGAACCCTCGCCATACTGGTTTACATTCTGCTTGGAGCCATTGGCGTTCCGGTTTTTGCGGGCTTCAAGAGCGGACTTGGCACGCTCTTTGGCGCGACAGGCGGATATGTACTGGGCTTTATGCTTTCCGGGCTGCTTTATTGGTTTTTAAGCGCCCGCTTTGGTGAAAAGCTGTTTGTGACAGTTTGCGCGCTTCTAGGCGGTCTTCTGCTCTGTTACGCCTTTGGCACGGTCTGGTTTATGCAGGTATACGCAAAAAGCACCGGTCCCATTGGCTTGGGCGCGGCGCTCTCCATGTGCGTGCTTCCTTTTGTAATTCCCGACTTCATCAAAATGGCGCTTTCAATCGTGTGCGGAAAAAAGTTTAAGCGATTCGTAACGTGATTTCCCCGCTGCAAAGCGTCTTTTCGCTGCCGTCCTCATGGCGCACAAGCAGCGCGCCCGTATCGTCAATATTTACAGCCAGCGCCGAAAAGCTCTTCCCGTTTTCGTAGTATATGATCTGCTTTCCGAGCACCATTGAATGGGAGCGATAGCGTGATAAGTATGCTTTATCGGGCATCAGCGCATAAATTGCAAGAAAAGCGTCCGTGATCGCCGCGATCATCCTGTTTCGGGAAATGCCCTCCGCGTTTAGCGACGCCGCTCTTTGGCGCAGCTCCTCAGGAAAGGTTTCCGTCTTCATATTCATGCCGATCCCGATCAGTACGTTTTGTACTGCTCCGCTTTCAACGCTGCTGACAGCTTCCGTTAAAATGCCGCAAATTTTCTTTCCGTCCACATAAATATCATTCACCCATTTGATCTCAGGCTTTATTTTGCATAGGCTCTCGATCGCGTCAACGACCGCAACTGCGGCGGCGGAGGTTAGCAGCACTGCTTCGCGCATACTTGTCTTTGGCTCTAAAACGAGCGTCATGTACACGCCGGTGTTTGCAGGAGAATAGAAGGCGCGTCCCATGCGGCCACGCCCGCTTGTCTGTCGTCCCGCCACCAGCAGCGTCAGGTCGCAGTTTTTTTCAGCGATCAGCCGTTTTGCCTCATTATTTGTAGAATCGATCTCATCATAAACGCGCACCTCGACTTCCTTATACTTGAGCGCGCTTACAATCGTTGCGGAGGAAAGGCGGTCTTGATTTTGTTTCAGACGGTATCCCTTGTTTGAGCAGGCTTCGATCTCACAGCCTTCCTCGCGCAGGGATCGTACAGCCTTCCATACGGCGTTTCGCGATACCTGAAGAAGCGAAGCCAAAACTTCGCCGGATATGGTTTCGCCGTTCTTTTCCTCTAAGGCGCGAAAGACTTCTTCTTTGACCGAGCCCCGCATATGAAAGCGCTCCTTTTTGTCAGTATGTGTCCGCCCCTTTCGCAGATGAAAGGCCGGCACAGCGTTCCGTATTTAAGCCTTGCGAATATCTACGGCTCCGCAGTGATTACAGGTCACCGTCATCATAGCTCCGTTCTTTTCTACTCTGACGTCAAGCGATTTACAGAAAAAACAGCGTATCGTATTCGCTTCCCCGGGGTTAATCTCCACTACTGTGGCGCCGCCCGAAACTTCATCGAGCATCGTTTCATCCATAGCTTTATTTTTCATTTGCGATCCTCTCTTTTTCTGTATTCTGTATTGACCGATTTCATGTTTCTTGCCTATTAATACGAAAAGCCGGTCGTTTTGTTAGGCCTTTACTCTTTTTTGTCCTGTTCCTTATCAAGGCGCTGCCTTTCGACCAGTTCTGCGAAAAAGCCGTTGTTTTGAATCAGTTCCTCATAGTTGCCGTCCTCCACGATCCTGCCTGCGTCGATCACCACGATTCTGTCGCACTGGCGCACGGTAGAGAGGCGATGCGCGATCACAAGACGCGTACACTTGAGCGAGTCGAGCGACTCCGATACGATTTTCTGCGTAATATTGTCCAGCGCGCTCGTCGCCTCGTCAAACATCAGCAGCTTTGGCGAGGGCGCAATCGCGCGCGCAATCATCAAGCGCTGCTTTTGGCCGCCCGAAATGCCGCCGCCCCCCTCGGATATGATCGTGTGCATTCCCATAGGCATACTGCGGATATCCTCCGCGATGCCGGCTTTTTCAGCCGCCTTCCACGCATCGTCCAGCGTAAGCCAGGGAGCGGAAATGGTGATATTTGAAAAAATGTCGCCTTGAAACAGCTTACCGTTTTGCATCACCACGCCAATATTGCGTCTGAGAGAGCGAAGATCCAGATCGGCAATGTCGCGTCCGTCATAATAGACGGTACCCTTTTGCGGCTTTTCAAAGCCGAGCAGCACACGCATAAGCGTCGATTTTCCGCAGCCCGTTTTGCCGACGATGGCAAGATACTGTCCGGCGCGTATATTAAAGTGGAAATCATCGAGAATCAGCGGCATATCCTGCGCATAGCGAAAGGAAACATGGCTGATATCGATATTCCCGCTGATATGTGTAACGATTTTCTTCGCCGCCGCCGCTTCCGGTTCTTCCGTGAGTATCGGTTCGATCATTTTTAAGGTCGGCTGAAAGCTCGCGACTGTGCTTGTAAGCGTGCTAAGGGATACAAAAGCGGCGGCAAGCAGGCCGTAAGCCGTGTTAAACGCCATATAATCCGCTACGCTTACGCCGTTTTTTGCAGCCGAGTAGTAAATCACAATGCTGCCCAGCAAGCTTACGCCAGTAATGACCGCCGCGTTGATCTTGACCAAGAGCGGCAGATCATAGGTCGCTCCGGCGAGATCCTTATAGGCCCGCGCCCACTGCGTAAAGGCTCGCCTTTCCGCTCCCGCCAGTTTAATTTTTGGAATGCCGGAAAAGAGCGCGAACACGATCCCGTTTTGCTTGGCGTTCAGGCGCATTCTTTCTCTAGCCGAGCGCATCTGCATCAATGTTGAGAATACCGAAACGATTAACGTAGCGCCTACAACGACAAGCGCGGGTACGACCAGCGCTGCGGCGTAGTTATTGATCTGCGTTAGATAGACCAGCGAAAATACGAAGGAGAGCCCCGTCGTAAAGACGGCGCCTGTAAACATCATGCAAAGGCCTGAAAAGCTCTGCGTTCTTGTTGAAAGATCGCCCGCGCTGTATTTTTTGAAGAAGCTCGTAGGCAGCGATAAAACGCGCATCATGGCGGCCGCCTGCACGCCGTTGCACATTTTGCTTTGTATGCCTGTCATACTCAAGGTTTTTACGATACTTACAAGCGTGGTTGAAAGCGCCACTCCAAGAAAAAGTCCGGCGATTGGCAAAAGCAGTTCCATCTTTCCGCTTGGTATGACCTTGGAAAAGAGGATGCTGTTAAGATAAGGCGAAAACATACCCATCAGCGTAACCGCGAGCGTCGCCGCCGCGATCATGAAAATGTCCGAAGCGGAAAGGGACGAAAGCATATACTGAAAGAGTGCCTTAACATCCAGCTTGCGAAGCGGGAGGGGCTTATAAAAGCAGACTGCCTCATCGCTAAGCATAGCCTCCGTCTTTGCGTTGACACGGACATACTCTCCGCTGGCGTGAAAATAAAAACGGTATCCGCGCGAACAGGGCAGCAGGGCAACCGGATCGCCGTTTTTCGTGCGGCCAAGCATCGCGCCCGACGCATCCTTATACCAGCCCTTTGTAAGCTTTACCACGCGCCGCATAATGCCGGTCGGGCGCAGAATATACTCAAGCTGATCGTTGATATCCGAAATATCCGCCGGCAGCTCCTGCGTCTTCACGTGGTAATAACACAGAATATCATCCAGAGCATCCTGTGTCTTTTTTCTATCGCTGAAGCTATCAAGGTTCAGCGCCTTTTTCCCCATTACAACGCTCGAAAGCTCCGCAACGACCTGTGAAAAGTCCTGCTCATCTTCGTTGATGCGCTGCCTGATCTGTTCGTCGAACCAGCCCATATCAAAACCTCATTCGTTGGTCACGAGCCGCGTATACAGCCCGCCTTTTTTGTATAGCTCTTCATGCGTGCCGCGCTCCATGACTTTTCCGTGATCAAGCACGATAATTTCATCGCAGTCCCTGATCGTAGAAAGTCTGTGCGCAACAATGATGCAGGAAATTCCTCTTTCATGTATGGCGTTTACCACGTCATATTCGGTCTTTGCGTCGAGCGCGCTTGTCGCTTCATCCATAATGATGATGGTCGGATCCTGCGCGAGCACGCGCGCGATCTCCATGCGCTGCCGCTGACCGCCGGAAAAATCCTTTCCGTTTTCCATGATTTTGTAGGAATAACCGCCTTCACGCTTCATAATATCTTCATGGATCTGCGCGTCGCGCGCCGCAAGGATCATTTCAAAATCCTCTATCGAGTTATCCCACATTTTGATGTTGTTGCGTATGCTGTCCTCAAAGAGGATGATATCCTGATCAACCACCGCGACCGAGCCTGTCCTGACTTCGCGCGGGACTTCCTCCATTGGCTTTCCGTCAAAGCAGATTTCCCCGCTCCACGGCTGATAAAGCCCTGAAATCAGCTTCGCCAGCGTTGACTTGCCGCAGCCGGAGGCGCCGACAAAGGCGACGCGCGCGCCAGGCTCCATCTTCAGATTAAAATTCTCGATCAGCGGTTCTCCAAGACGCGCGTAGCCAAAGGTCACATCCTTCATTTCCAGCTCGCCGCGCAGCTTCGTGTAAACCTTATCCTCCTGCGAATCCGTTTCGGGCTGATACACCACGTCCGGCTTATAGCGCATTACATCCTCAATACGCTCCATATCGGTGCGCATTTCCTGAAATAGCTGTCCCGCGTTAAGCAGCGAATCGACCGGCGCCATGAAGGACTGTAAATACCCCTGAAACGCAAGGAGCATACCTACGGTATACTCGCCGCGCATGATCATGCCGACGCTGAGCATCAGCACGGTGAGGTTCAGCATCTGCACCACCAAGCCCGGCAGCGTACCCAGATATTGATTGAGCTTTGCAAAACGAACCACCTGCGTGTTGGCAGAGGCTTGATAGCCCGCCCAGCGTTCAAAATATCCGTTTTCCGCGCCGCTGGCCTTAATGGTTTCGATCATTTCAATACCGGATACCGTGGACGAGGCGAGCTTTCCCGCATCCCTCATCTGCACGCGTGTAATATTCAGGCGCTTTGCGGAGATTAAACGGGTAAGAAAAATATTGATAAAGACAGACGAAATGCCGATCAGCGCAAGCAGCGCGCTATAGCGAAGCATAACAAACGCATAGAAGATCAGCGCGCCGAATTGAAGCACCAGAGGACCCAGCTCCATAATAAGCGTCGAGGCTATGCCTTGATTTGTGGACTGTCTCTGCGCAATATCGCCCGCCATCCTCTGCGAAAAGAATTCGACCGGCAGACAAAGCACATGCCACATAAATTCGGAATTTGCGACGATGGCAAGCTTGCCCTGCACCTTCATCATATAAATGCTGTTTAAGCCGGAAATAACGATCTGCACCACCGCAACGCCAAGCATAATATAAAGCAGCGGATAAAGCCAAGCCGGATTATTGCCCGTCAGGATTCGATCCATAAAGACTCTTGAGAACACGGGATTCAC
>CAZNJN010000007.1:0-7368 GCA_964573365.1 uncultured Oscillospiraceae bacterium | reverse complement strand
ATTCACGATCGCAAGCACGGTCGTAATCAGTTCGGTAAGGAGAATAAAAAGAAGCGCCGAGGAAGTGCCGCGAAGCTTTTTTTTCGCAAAGCTCAGCACGCTTTCCGGTTTTCCGCCCTTTTCAAAAGCTTCGTCCGGCTCGAAGATCAGGCATACGCCTGTAAAGGATTTATCAAATTCCTCCATAGGGACCTCAACGGTTCCGCGCGCGGGATCGTTGAGCACAGCCTTATTTTTTCTAAAGCCGTTGAGCACCACGAAATGATTAAAATTCCAATGAATGACGCACGGAAGCGGAGCCTGCTCCTTCACATCGGCGATCTCCAGCTTGTAGCCGTTCGCCTTCATTCCATAATTTCTCGCCGCGCGCAAAACATTTTTTGCGCTTGAGCCGTCACGCGACACGCCGCAGTCCGCACGCACCTGTTCAAGCGGCAGCCATTTTCCATGATATGCCAAGATCATCGTAAGACAGGCGGCGCCGCACTCGAGCGCCTCCATCTGCATGATGACCGGAACTTTCGCTACTTTTCTCGCCATCTGTTTATCCTCAGTTTACCAAAAAGGCAATGGGCTTTTGCTCGTCGGCAATGATCGTCATGCTCTGTAAGCCATCCGGAACCTGTGCAAGCACCTCTACCTCCACATTCCAATCCGAAAGTCCCAAGGCGTGGATGGTATAGTCGCTTTGATAAAGGCTTGCGGTCTCCGCATAGGAGAGCGGCGTTTGGGATACGCTTTTGATTTTTCCCTCGCTCTGTCCGATTTTTACGCGCATTCCCGCCTGCAGCGTCTCTGCGTCGTCCGGCGAAAAATAGCATTTGATCACGCCGTCCTTAGCTTCCCCCGTTGCGCTGTAGGTGGTAGGAATATTTCCGAAAATCGCCCATGCGAACAGCGCCGCGACCAGAATAAGCACCGCTGCGAGAATGATCCAGACGCTCGGGCTGGATACTTTGATATAGTCGTTTAGCTGCTCGGGCGAGGAAATCCTTTCCAAGCTTGCTTTGCGAAAAACGCTTTTTTCCATAGCTCTCCTCTTTCGCGTAAGATATTGACTTTTTGTCTTATTCTACAAGTTATTGTAGCTTCCTGCATTTATACTGTCAACCAAAGGGATAAAAACGCGCAAAGCCGGCGAAGAATCTCGCCGGCTTTACTCATATTCTTTTTATAATCAATTCTGGGAGCAGGTGCTTTGCTGACCGCAGCTTTTGCAGCGGAGCAGCACCGAACCGGGATTGGAGCCGATAACATAGAAGTCCATGCATCCGCAATAGGGGCAGCAGTACATGCGCGAGCCGTCACCTGAGCCAATACGCACCTGCGTCGTTTCGCCATCGGCGCCACCGGAAACCATGTTAAGATCCTTCTCATTCAAGGGAGTGTTCATTTTCATTTCGTCCATGGTGTATATCCTCCTAGTGTGTTTTTATTGTTTGCCTCTTTATACGGCAAGCCGATCCGTTTGTTAGGGTTTCTTGTAGAAAAATATAACATGTGCGTAAATACCTGTCAATTTACGTTCCGCAAGAATCACAAAGCATGCTATAATTGTTTATAATTTAGACATGATTGAAGGGGTGGCTCCACATGCGTCGTATTCATAGCCTGCTGCTCGCGTTCGTGCTGCTATGCGCGGCGCTTTTTCCTGCGGCAGCCGGTGCGCAATCGAAGCTTGCGCGGAGTATTCTTCAGGAGGACTGTGCTCCCGGCGAAGCTCTGGTCTTATATGAAAGCTCAGCTTCTTCCTTTTTGCGCTCCGGCATGACAAGCACGGACTCCCCTTCTGCGGCAACGGACTTTGGCGACAGTATTCATATTCAGAAGAACTTTGATTTTTCCCCAAATGGTCTTTATGACGCCGCTTTCCTTGAAAGTGAAACGAAGCAAACGAACAAAGGCCTATCCGTCGCGCTCGTAAGCTCTGCCATGGATACACAGTCGCTTATAAGCTACCTTGATACGCTCGATTTTGTTCGCGCGGCGGAACCAAACTACCGCATCTATCCCGATTCCATCAGCAACGATCCCTATGTAGATATACAGTGGGGGCTTGGCGGCGAAAACGGGACGCATCCCGAAGCACTCTGGAGTTCTTCCTTATCGCCCGATGAAATGATCGTCGCCGTCATCGATACGGGGATCGATTATAACAATCCCGACCTTGCAAACCGTATCGTCGATGCTTCTCTCGCCTACGACGCCTACCCTTCAAGCGGCATTCTTGCGGGTACGGATCGCGGCGGCACCGGGCATGGTACGCATGTCGCGGGCATCATCGCCGCGCAGACGAACAACTTAGCTGGCGTGGCAGGGTCGGCGGGCCTTACGGATTGCAAAATCATGCCCGTGCGCGTTTTTGCGGATAACGGCACCGGCTATGCCGGCGATTTGGTTGCGGGTATTCATTACGTCATAGAGAAAAAGCTGCAGGGTAAAAATATTGTAGCCGCCAATATGTCGCTTGGCGGCAAATGGTTCAGCTCGGAGATCACAAGCTACGCACTTATCGCGCTTGGCGAGGCGGGCGTACTGCCCGTTCGTTCGGCGGGCAATAATTCCTTATATATAGACGACAACAGCCTCTATCCTTCCATCTATGAAAACCCGTATACCGTTTGCGTCGCTGCAATCGACTCAAGCGGTGCTTTTGATTCTAGCTACTCCAACTTCAGCGATACGAGCGTACAGATCGCCGCACCCGGCACTGACATTCTTTCGACCTACCTGAGCGGAAAGGGCGGCTATGTAGGCCGCACGGGGAGCGTTCGCTTTCGTGACTTTGAGGATGAGAGCATGTATGCCTTTTCCTACGCGCCCTACCATTACCAGCACGGCGTCATCAGCTCTGACGCGGTAGCCTTTAACGTTGTGCCGTCTTTGAACGGCTATAACAGCGCGAAAAGCCTCCGCTTCAATATCGCGGTAAAGCAAGGCTATCATACTTTTCGGATTCTGCTTCCTAACAGCGATGGCGCACTAAGCGCCGATCAAACGCTCGCCTTCCGTTTGCGCTTTGATTCAGCCAAAGCGTTGCCTGCCTATTCGATTTATGCAGACATCGGAAAAGGCGATACATGTCCGGGCATGAATACCGATTATGTTTGCGGAAAATGGTATTATTTTTCCGCAAACAGCAAAAATGCCGAGGAACTCTCCTTATGGGTCAGGGTATTTGATACAGATTCCCTCACGGTGTCGATCGATGATCTGGGCGTCTGCGCTACGGCGAATACCGCCTATCATGTGTTTGAGGGCACCTCTATGGCCGCGCCGCACGCGACAGGGGCGTATGCGCTGCTTTGCGCCGCCATGCCCAATGCAAGCCTTTCTGAGCTTCGCGCACGTCTTATAGGCAGTTCCCGAACGGATGCAAGCCTGCAAAGTCGCGTTGTTACCGGCGGCAGCGTCGATCTTCGCAGCGCAAAAAGCAGCGATACGGGCGGCTTCGCGCCGGTGATCGATAAAATCACGCAGCTTGGCGACACGGTGACGCTTGAGGGCTGGTTTTTTGGCGATTCACCCGCGCTTACGCTCGCGGGCAAGAGCATCACAGAATTTATCCAAAACGGCAGTAACGACGCCTGTACTCTCTCTTTTACGCTTCCCTCGGATATAAAGGATGTACAGACGCTATGTCTCACCAAAAGCAACGGGCGAAGCTATAAAATGCGCTATGACTATTCGCCCCGCGGCAATATGACGCTTATCGGAAACATGCCAAAGCAAAATGCTGATGTTCCCATTCTCCACGATCTGTTCAGCTATGGCAATAAGCTGTTCTACCTTATCAGCACCTCAAGCGGCTATGCCGTATGCGCCTACGATACGGGGAACAGAGAATACAGCCCGTTTTCGACCCGATCCAGCCTTGGCGATGGCGCCGCGCGCAACGATTTTTCCTGCTTTGTTGATCACGGCATTCTCTATGTCTACGACGTCAACCATATTCATCGCTATGACATGGCAAAGGAAGCTTGGCTTAGTGATCTGGACGGCCCCTTCGCTCTCGATTTAAGTACGAGTGGTTTTTCCACGGGCGCTGTCGCCGTGTTTGAAGGGCAGCTTATGGTGATTGGCGGCAAGGGTAAAAACACAAGCGGGAAGGTGTATCGCTATAACTACGCAAGCGGCGCTTGGACGGAGGGCGAAAGTATTTCCTCTTCTTTTACGCCCAATAGCGCACGCGCCGTCAAGCTTGGCGGCAGGCTGATCGTTTTTGCGCAGGGATACGCATGGCAGAGCTATGTGTGTCAATATGACGGTCAGAATTGGGTCAGTTCCTCCTGTAGCTACGCCGATTTCTACAAATACAGCTTTGACGTGCTTGGAAACGAGGTGCTTATCTTTGGCGATAGCGAAGCCGAAAACGGCATCCTCGCCTACAATCCATTTCAAAACGCTTGGCGGCGTCTGCCCTACTGGGGCAGCGGACTATGCTACAGCGCACGTGGAACCGTAAACGCGGGACGAATCTATGCGCTTACAGCACTTCAGGATTTCAGCGAGCGGCTGCTGCAATATGTGGATTCTTCGCCATCCTCAACAGGCGGTGAAAGCAGCACTCTTTCAGACTTTGATCTGGAGCTTGCCGCCAAAAGAAAAAAAGAAACGGAAAAAATACCCCTTCCTCCCGCCACCTCTGATCGTCCCGTTGCGCTGATTCCGTTTGGATGCTCACTCATTCTTTTCATTACGTCCATAAAAAAGCGGCCGCGGAATACTCCGCAGCCGCCGCATGGCGATCAATAATTACTGGACATTTGCAACCGTGAATCTGGTTCTGCAATCCTTGCATTTCAGGTTGATATTGCGCTCGTCCGCGCTCACAATGCTGAAGCGGCTGCTTCCGCAGGAGGGGCAGACGTAAGTAGCGCCGTTGGAATTTTTGATAGAGCAGCTCAAGCCGTTATTGACGGGTGCGGAGGGGACGATAACCGGAGCGGCAGGCGCCCAGTTGGTACCGTTATTGATAGGGTTGCCATAAAAATCATAGTTGGTAGCACCACCCGCAACTTCATTCAGAGCGTCCTCGTTCATGGGATTGAGAGTTTTTTTATCTTCCATTTTTTTATCCTCCTTTTGTTTTGTGACCCTTTATACGTCTCAATTTAGCAAATGTTAGTCGTAATTACAATCATTTTGGAAAAAGAGGCAAAAAGTGTTTACAAATCGTACATACCTTGCAATACGCACCCTCCTTGATGCCTGATTTCCCTCACTTTATCGTTTTTGTGGCTATAATATTACACGGTGTATCGCACACGTGCTCAAGGAGAATATCCCCGATATGAACAGGGCGCGCCGCCTCACAATTTCGGATCTGCCGGAGACAATCAAAGATCTTTTCTTTATCGATGGGTCTGTCGGTCTTGACCGAGAGCGGCATATTTGTACCCCTTACGCGCATAAGCGAGGTCACCATGCGTGTAGGATGCGTGCATTCCTCCTCGGCATATTTTTTTCCTATGTTGCAGCTATACCCCTGCGCAGAAAGAAACTCGCCGCCTTCGCTAAGCTCCGCGCTTAGAGTGCAGCCCATCGGGCAGCCGATACAGGTAAGCTCTTTTTTCATGGTTCCGCCTCCACGCTCAGTCTGATTTCTCTCGCGTCCGGCTTCTTTTCAAAAAAAGCCGGATCAAGCCGCAGCGATACCATCTCGGCGGGCGAGAGTATCCTGCTGCGCTTTGCGTAGACTTCGATATCATCGAGCTTGATTTTGATCGTAGCATCCTTATATACGTTTCGCGGTCTGAACATCACCGTTACCGCTTCCTTCATTTCCCGAGAAATGAATTGCGGCACGGCCGCGTTTACGCCTTCTTCCATGACCACAGGGAGATTTTCTTTCGTTTTTTTGCCCATACCCCTCACATAGAGCGCCGCGTTCCTGCCTGCGCGGGCGGCTTCCTCCGAGACAAAGTCAACCAAATCATGCACATGAAGCACGTTGCCGCAGGCAAATATTCCCTCCACGCTCGTTTGCAAGTCTTCATCCACAACAGCGCCGCCGGTAGAAGGCGACAGCTCCACGCCCGCCATCGCGCTAAGCTCGTTTTCGGGTATAAGCCCGACAGAAAGCAGCAGCGTGTCGCAGGGGATGTAGCTTTCTGTTCCCGCAATCGACTCTCTTTTTTCATCTACCTGCGCGATCCATACCCCTTCGAGCCTTTCTCTGCCCGCAATATCGGTCACGGTATGGCTTAGATAAAGTGGAATATCATAATCGTTCAGGCATTGAACGATATTCCTTTTTAAGCCCGCGCTATAGGGCATCAGTTCCACGCAGCCAAGCACCTTGGCGCCCATAAAGGTCATACGCCTTGCCATAATCAGTCCAATGTCCCCGCTGCCTAAGATCACAACGCGCTTTCCGGGCATAAGCCCTTCCATATTGACCAGCTTTTGCGCGGTTCCCGCCGTGTAAATACCCGCACAGCGCCATCCGGGCGTGCCGATAGAGCCCCTTGGACGCTCTCTGCAGCCCATGGCAAGGATGATCGCCTTCGCCTTGATTTGCTGCAAGCCGTGGCTTTTGCTCACGCAAACGACGGTTTTATCGTTTGTAATTTCCAGCACCATGCTGCCAAGCTGATATGCAAGCCCCATCTCATCGGCTTTATCAATAAAGCGCTGTGCATATTCGGGTCCCGTAAGCTCTTCGTGGAAGGTATGCAGTCCAAACCCATTATGAATGCACTGTCTGAGTATGCCGCCCAAGCTTTCGTCCCGTTCCAATATAAGCACGTCCTCTATGCCCGCTTCGCGCGCGGCAATCGCCGCGGCAAGTCCGGCAGGGCCGCCGCCGATGATTACAAGCTCCTTCTGTATCATCCGTTTTCACTCTCCTTATCAAAAACCCATCCCGCAAGCAGCTTTGATTCTCCGCCGCATTTGGTCAGTTCAAGCGGGGAAACCCGCATTTCTTCCGCTAAAATTTCAAGCGTTCTGCCCATGCAAAAGCCCGCTTGACATCTTCCCATGCCCGCGCGCGTTCTCCGCTTGATCCCGTCAAGCGTCCTCGCGCCCACCGGACGACGGATCGCTTCGCGAATCTCGGCCTCCGTTACGGTTTCGCAGCGACACACGATTTTAGCAAAATCCGGATTTTCGCGTATGGCGGCTTCCCGTTCTTCCGTATTCATTTCTCTGAATTTCGGCATCGTCTTTCTGATCGGATCAAAGCTTTCTTTTTCCTTTGCGTTCAGCTTGCCTGCGACCATGCCGCTTACATAGACGGCGATCGCGGGCGCGGAGGAAAGTCCCGGCGACTCAATGCCAGCGGCGTTAAAGAAAAGAGGTGCGTCGATCGGCTCTCCGATCACAAAATCATCCCTGTCGCAATGCGCGCGAAGTCCCGAAAAG
>CAZNJN010000006.1:0-26444 GCA_964573365.1 uncultured Oscillospiraceae bacterium | reverse complement strand
CATCACATGCGATGCTCACTCGCTGTAATACCAGTTCAAATTATAATATACCCCCCGGTGACTATTGATACCAATAGTAAGATTGATGAGGTAGAGAATCATGGAAAATATCAACTGTCCCTGCAAAAAGAAAAACTGTGAACGCCATGGTAAATGTGACGAATGCAGAAAGCATCATGCGGAATCTAAACGGCAACGACCGGTAGCCTGTGAAAAACAGATTGCAGGGTTAAGAAAGCTATTCAAAAAATAGCTTGCCACGGAAAACCACGGACTGTTTTTTACGAAAGGAATCAAAAAAGTGAAAGCAGTAATCATTTACGGAAATGCGAAAAGGGGCAATACCTACACGGCTGCTCAGATATTCAAGGACGAGTTGTCTCAATGCGGTGAGATTGCTTTTACGGAGTTTGTTATGCCGACTGATTTGCCGGAGATCTGCACCGGCTGTCAGCTCTGTCTCGGCAATCCAAATGACAAGTGTCCGCATTCGGGTTATGTAGCGCCTATTTTGGATGCAATTCTTCAAGCAGACGCCTTGATTTTCGCAAGTCCGCACTGCGGCGCGGAGACTATGCCAAGCAGCATGAAAAACTTCTTTGACCATTTTGATTTTTTAGTAATGACGGTTGCACCCCGAATCGAAATGTTTAGCAAAAAAGCTTTTGTAATTACGACCGGAACAGGCTCAACGGGCGCGGCAGCTACGATCGTATCTGTGCTTAAGCATTGGGGCGTAAACCGCGTGCATTCACTCAGTCTTCGTCTTTTTACGGATAAATGGAAGTCTATGCCGCAAAAAAGGCAGAAAAGGTTTGAAACCGCCTTGCGCAAAGCAGCCCAATTGTTTTACAAAGTTCAACGAGGAGGTCCCTATATCAAAACCGTATTTTTTTATTATCTTGACAGGTTTGTCCTCAAAAAGTATGTCGGTAAGGGCAAATATCCCTTTGAATACTGGCGCGAAAACGGTTTCTTTGAAAAGCGTCCGTTTTAAGGCTGCTTTTGCAATACTGTTCTATAATGATGTGCTTCTTAATTCTTACAATCATTCATCGCTGAACAAGGCGGAAAGCATACGTTCGGGGCTGTCAAGAAACCTCTTTGTAATCTGATAGTGTTCGGTTTTCCTGTATTCCGTTTTTGATATGCCGTTCTCATCCAGCAGAAACAAATCGGCATTGGGATACGCCATGAGAATCGGCGAATGTGTTGCAATAAGAAATTGTGAGCCTTGCTTAACCAAGTCATAGATACAGCGAAGCAATGTGAGCTGGCGCGTAGGAGATAGCGCCGCTTCCGGTTCGTCCAGAATGTAGAAACCGTTACCGCCAAATCTGTTAAGCACCAGAGAAAGAAAGCTCTCACCGTGAGACTGCGCGTGCAGATATTTTCCGCCATAGCTTTCCAGCAGCGCGCCATCGTAGTCTATCTCCTCAATATAGCTTGCGGCGTTATAGAAGCTTTCAGCGCGCAGAAAATATCCATCCTTAGGACGCTTTACGTCTTTGACCAAGGTGAGATACTGATGCAGTCCCGAATGTGTAGCCGCTGTTGAAAAATTAAAATTGCGGGTTCCGCCTTCCGCGTTAAAGCCATAGCATACCGCCACTGCTTCCAGCAAGGTAGATTTTCCGCTCCCGTTTTCGCCGATGAAAAAAGAAACCTGCCGTTCAAGCGGCAATGTCTTCAGAGCGGCAATGGCAGGTATTTCATTCAGGTAGGCGTCCTGCGGATCGGCGGCACACATATCTTTTCGTATTTCTCTTATAAACATAATTCCCCATCTATGCTTTTTCAAGCAGCAGGCAAACGCCGGATAGGCTTGCTAGGTTCAGCCGTTATTGTGCTTATGAGCGCCTATTCCTGCTGTTCAAGCGGCGCTGTACTGATCCGCCAATACAAATAGCCGTCTCTTTTGCGGCCAAGAAAGCCGTAATCCACAAGCTCCCTACGCAGCAAAAAGTAATCGCCAAACGTATGCCATTGGTTGCAAATCTCATTGACCTGCGGTTGGGTGTAGTCAGTATCCGTCGCGAATTTTTCGGATAGATATTCCAGCACGGCGTATCGCGTCTTTTCTTTCCTCGGCATCTGCATGATTTTTCCTTCGTTGTCTAAAAAGCCTGTTATTTTTACCTCGGATTTCATCTTCTGCTCCTGTTATTTATTCAATCACGCCCTCGTTGCTCTTTTCACACCATAGCTCAAGCAGGGTTGAAAGGTCATCGCAAAGTTCCTTGACCGTTTGCGTTTCTTCTTTTTTCAGCGTTTCCAAAACATGCAAAGAAAAGGATTCAATTCCATATTCGCTCCATTCCTTGCGCATTGCCGGGTCTGGACAGGCTTTTATAGAGACCCCGAAAGCAAATCTGCGTTGTATGCTGTCAATATCTCGCGTGGATTTTATCCATTTGCGGTGATTGCCGCTGCATTCGATGCAGTATATGCCTCCAAGCTCGGGCGCTTCCTTATATTTATTTATGAGTTCTTTCTTTTTTGCAGGATCCATAATTTCACCTTCTTTTTGCATAAGGATATCATCCTTGTGTCCATATCGCAATCAACGCTGCGTAGAATGTCTTGCCTTTTTCCCGCGGCTTGAGTATGCCGCGCGAATTGCCCGAGTTTGCGGTATCAGCATTGTTATCCTGCTTGTCGGCAAGCCTTCGTTTTTATACGCTTGTGTATTGCTGCAAAAAAACAAACCACCGGCAATCGGTGGTTTGTTTTGACGTTTTGTAAAGCAGCGCTACAAGCTGATTTCTATATTAATTATACTTTTTCTTTCCTGTTGCTTTCGCCAAGTCTGACGCCGTTAAAATACTCTCTTGTCAGCTTTATTACAACCGGCGATAGCGCGAGGAGCGCTACAAGGTTCGGGATTGCCATGCAGCCATTGAGCGTGTCGGCAATATTCCAGACAACCTGCAGCTCGGTAACGGCGCCTACGATGATAATAAGGCAGAAGATAACCTGATAGAACTTGATGACTCGCGTGCCGAAAATATATTCGGCGCAGCGCGTACCATAGAGACACCAGCTAAGAATCGTTGAGGTCGCAAAGAGCGTAATGCCAAGAGAAACGATAATACCGGCAAGCTTAGAGCCAAAGGACATTGCAAATGCCGCAATCGTAAGATCCGCGCCGGCGCCGGCGCCGTAGGTGATCTCCGTGCCGCTCATGAGAACGGCAAGCGCCGTCAGCGTGCAGATAACGATGGTATCGGCAAATACTTCAAATACACCGTACATGCCTTGGCGCACGGGGCTGTCCGTATCAGCCGCGGCATGCGCGATAGGCGCGGAGCCTAAGCCGGCCTCGTTGGAAAATACGCCGCGTCCGATGCCGCGTTTCATCGCCGCCTGAATGCCGATGCCGGCCGCGCCGCCGACTACAGCCTCCGGGCTGAACGCGCCCTTGAAGATGGCGCTAAAGACGCTGCCGATGTTGCCCAAATGCGTGCATACAACGACCAAGGCCGCGAGAATGTAAACAACCGCCATAAAGGGAACAAGCTTTTCTGTGGTCTGCCCGATACGTTTAAGACCGCCGATAAGAACAAACGCACAGAAAACAGCGATAATAATACCGATCACAAGATTGATAACGCCAGTATTCGCGGCGGGGTTGAAGATGGCAACCGTGCCGGAAATGGAATTTGCGATGGTATTGATCTGTGTCATATTGCCGATGCCGAATGCTGCAAGCATTCCAAAGACCGAGAAGATCACGGCAAGCCATTTCCATTGTTTTCCTAATCCGTTGGTAATGTAATACATGGGGCCGCCGACCCAGTCGCCCTTGCTGTTGCGTTCACGATACTGAATCGCGAGTACAACTTCGGCATATTTGGTGACCATTCCAAACAAAGCGGAAATCCACATCCAGAACACCGCGCCGGGGCCGCCCAATGCGATTGCACCCGTAACGCCCGCTACGTTACCGGTTCCAACGGTAGCCGCCAAGGCGGTCGTTACAGCCTGAAACGGCGTAACGGAGCCCGCGCCGGCTTCCTTCTTTTCAAACATCTTTCCGATGGTGTTTTTCATGATATAACCGAATCTGCTGAACTGTATAAAGCCGGTGCGGCAGGAATAATAGATGCCGGTACCGACCAACAGGATCAGGCAGGGCCACCCCCACACGATTCCGTTAAGCCAGGAGTCAAACTTTAGAAACGCTTCCCACATAGTTTCCAGTTCCTTTCTGTTCTTTTATTTTTTATAATTCCTTAATCGTCTAAGGAAAAGAATACCGTTATGAACTTAACGATTTTATAGCTCGTCAAGCATTGTCAAGGTACTTGCCTGCGTGTAAATGATTTTTTGAACCAAGTCTTTACGGGAGCAGTAACTATAGAGCTGGTCGCGGTGCGCGGGGTTCCTGTTGCCCCAATGGGCATATTGGCTTTGTTCTTTATCCGGACATAAAGATTTTAACACGGCATGTTAATTCGCGTCAATATTTTTGTTCATGCTCCTGACACAATTCTATTCAATACCCCTATAATTGCATTATATATGTTTTACTTATAGCCGAGGCTTGCATTCATTTTGCGCGTTATGTTATAATAACCAAGCAAACAGGATAGTCTTTCCAAGAGACTATCCGCAAATCTGATTTGGAGGAATACAGACACATGAAAAAAGCTTTCGCCCTTCTTATGGTAATGTGCATGGTTGCAATGCTCTTCACCGGTTGCGCGTCTCAAAGCGCTTCTACTGCCGGCGATGTCGTGAAAGTCGGTGTTTATGAGCCCGCTTCCGGCGACAATGGCGCAGGCGGCAAGCAGGAAACTCTGGGCATCCAGTATGCCAACAGCAAGGTAAATACCGTCGAAATCGGCGGAAAGACCTACACTGTCGAGCTTGTGATCGTAGACAACGAATCTTCTAACGACAAAGGACCCACCGCCGCAGCGACGCTGGTCTCCGCAGGTTGCTCCGTTGTGCTCGGTTCTTACGGCTCGGGCGTATCCATCGCGGCAAGCGACGTCTTTGCAAAAGCTGGCATCCCCGTCATCGGCGTCACCTGCACCAATCCGCAGGTCACCGAGGGTAATACGCATTATTTCCGCATCTGTTTCCTCGATCCCTTCCAGGGCACTGTTCTTGCCAACTTTGCCAAGGATGAATTCAACGCCACGACCGCTTACAGCCTTGCCAAGCTCGGCGACGACTACTCCGTTGGTCTTTGCAACTACTTTAACAAGGCCTTTGAAGCCATGGGCGGCACAGTCGTATACGAAACCTTCCCCGAGGGCAACAGCGATTTCACCTCTTATCTGACCACGGCTGCCAATAGCGGCGCCGGCGTATTCTTTGCGCCTGTTTCCACCGAAGCTGCCGCGCTCATCATCGATCAGGCCAACTCGCAGAACCTCTCCATGCCCATTCTTGCCGGCGATACTTGGGATTCCAACGTTATCCTTAATGCCGCCAAGGGCACGAAGATCGACGTATATGTAACGACCTTCTTTGATGAGGGCGATACTTCCGAAGCGGGCTCCGCTTTCGTAACGGGCTTCAAAGAATGGCTCAACGCCAATCCCCAGATGCTTACCAATAACGGTGGCGACGATACCGTGGCCGCTGTCTCCGCAATGGGCAACGATGCGTACATGGTAGCTCTGGAGGCTCTGAAGAATGCCGGCTCCACCGAAGCCGCAAAGGTCAACGAAGCACTTTGGAACACCACCTATAACGGCGTTTCCGGCGCGATCGCCTTTGATGCAACCAACGGCGACGCAGTGCGTGACGTCGCGTTCATCAAGCACGCCAATACCGAATCCGGCGCTTGGGAATTCGTCCGCATTCAGGGCGTTTCCTAAATCCACATGCGCACACTTAGAAAACCTATTCTGAAATAAAATCTGTGGCGGCGGGAGCCTCTTGCCTCCCGCCGCTTTCTTGTGCATAGCACTTACATTCTCCACATCTTCGGAGGTAAACTTAATATGGATTTCTTCAATGCAAATCTGCCCTATATCCTCGCGGGTATATCTGTGGGTGGACAGTATGCCTTGATAGCCATCGGCTACACCATGGTTTACGGCATATTGCGACTAATCAACTTTGCGCATGGCGATGTGTTTATGATCGCGGGTCTTGTGATGATCTACGCAGTCACAGCCATGCCCCTGTACTTATCGATTCCCTTTACCGTTGTTTTTACCATCGTGCTCGGCTTTGTAATTGAGCGCGCGGCGTATAAGCCGCTTCGCAGCGCACCGCGTATGTCGGTCATGATCAGCGCTATCGGCGTAAGCTATCTGCTGCAAAACTTAGCGCTTTATGTCACCGGCGGCCTTTCCAAAATGTACCCGACGATTCCCTGGATCAGCAATTCCATTTCCATCGGAACCGCTACAACTAAAGTTGTCACCATCGTCACACCAATTCTTACGCTCGTGCTGGTCATCGCACTTGTACTCTTCATTCAAAAGACAAAAATCGGCATGGCTATGCGCGCTGTATCCAAGGATTTTGAGACCAGCCAGCTTATGGGCATCAAGATCAATTCCGTCATCAGCGCTACGTTTATCATCGGTTCGTTTCTCGCTGCGATCGCTTCCTTCCTTTACTTTTCAAATTACGCGGCGGTCGTACCGACCTCAGGCGCCATGCCCGGCTTAAAGGCCTTTGTCGCTGCGGTATTCGGCGGTATCGGCAGTATCCCTGGCGCTGTCATTGGCGCGTTTATCATCGGTATCTGTGAAAATGTTATTAAAGGGCTGGGCTGGACGACCTTCAGCGATGCGTTTACTTTCGCCCTGCTCATCATCATCCTCGTTGTGAAGCCTACCGGACTCTTCGGCGAAAAGGCTTCCGAGAAAGTGTAGGTGCGGATATGGACAGCAAGAAGAAAAAAGATCTCTTTATTTCCGCTGCGTTGATCGTGTTTGTTCTGGCGTTGCTCTTTGTGCTCGAAAAAATGTTGCCCGCAAGCTCCATGCTTTTCGTTGTACTCAAAAAGGGCGCTATCTACGCACTGGTCGCCGTATCGATGAACCTGCTTAATGGCTTTACCGGCCTTTTCTCCTTAGGGCAAGCGGGCTTCATGTTGATCGGCGCCTACATCTACGCCATTTTTACCATTCCCACCGAAGCTCGTAATGCTGTTTATCAGTATTTTGATGGCGGTGTTGTGCAGTTTGCTCTGCCCGTGTTTATCGCTTTGATCCTTGCGGGCATTGTCGCCGGCTTCTTCGCATTCCTGATCGGTCTGCCCGTACTGCGCTTGAAAAGCGATTATCTAGCGATTGCAACACTCGGCTTCGCCGAGATCATCCGCGCTTTCTTTCAGTGGGATGCGCTTGGTCCGATCACCAACGGCTCCAACCTTCTGCGAAAGTTCCCCACCTTCGATTCGGTGTTGTTCCCCATCATTGTTTCGGGGCTTTGCATTGCGGTCATTGTACTGCTGATCAATTCGTCCTACGGGCGCGCCTTCAAGGCCATCCGCGACGATGAAATCGCGGCTGAATCCATGGGCATCAACCTTTTTAAGCATAAGGAGATGGCTTTCGTGATCAGCTCCGGCTTCGCCGGAATTTCGGGCGCCCTGCTCGCAATGTACCAGACGACCGTACAGGCAAGCGCTTTCAAAGCCGCAATGACCTACGAGATTCTCTTGATCGTGGTTATCGGCGGTATCGGTTCGATAACGGGCAGTTGTCTGGCCTCTTTCCTGTTTGTCGCCTGCAGCGAATGGTGGCTGCGCTTCCTTGATAACGAGACCTTTATCGGTGCATGGCAGGTTCCTCTGCTTCGTTCCGGTTTCCGCAAGGTCGTATTTTCCATCATCATTATGATTATGGTACTCTTCTATAACCGGGGTATCATGGGCAACCGGGAATTTTCAATAGACAGGGTCACGGGATTGCTAAAACGAAAATCGCGAATTGCAAATCCGGGTAAAAAGGAGGGCGAATAACATGGAAAACAAGAATGTACTTCGCCTTGAAAACATCACCATGCAGTTTGGCGGCGTTGTCGCGGTCAACGACTTATCCATGGAAGTCAACGAACATGAAATCGTAGCTTTGATCGGCCCCAACGGCGCCGGTAAAACGACCGCTTTTAACGTAATCACCGGCGTTTATGAGCCGACAAACGGCTGCGTGAGCTTTTACGGCGAGCCTATGGTCGAAAACTTCCCTCAGGGAAAGATGAAAAAGCTCTATGCCGGAACGAACAACGGTAAGTTTACGAAATCCATCAGCCCAACTCCGGATCGAATCACAAAGCTGGGTATCGCCCGAACCTTCCAGAATATTCGCCTGTTCAAAAGCCTGACGGTTTTTGATAATGTTTTGATCGCCAAGCATATGCGCGCAAAACAGAACGTATTTTCCGCAACCTTCCGCTTCAACAGACGAGAAGAAAAGCGTATGCGCGAAGAATCGATGGCGCTTCTGGATGAGCAGAACCTGCTGCATCTCAAAGATGAGATCGCCGGCAGCCTGCCCTACGGCTTGCAGCGCCGCCTCGAAATTGCGCGCGCGCTTGCAACCAATCCCAAGCTGCTTCTGCTTGACGAGCCTGCTGCAGGCATGAACCCGCAGGAAACAGAAGATCTCGCAAAATTCATCATGCAGATTCGCGACAAATACGGCATCGCAATTCTTGTTATTGAGCACCACATGGATCTGGTCATGGAAATTTCCGAGCGTCTTTATGTGTTGGACTTTGGTAAGCTGATCGCTGTAGGCAACGCGGCAGAAGTGCAAAATAATCCCGATGTAATTACCGCTTATCTGGGGGTGGATGAAGAATGAGTATGTTGGAAATCAAAGACCTCAAGGTCAACTATGGCGGTATCGAAGCGCTCAAGGGCATCGGCTTTCATGTTGACGCCGGCGAGATCGTAACGCTCATCGGCGCAAACGGCGCCGGAAAGTCTACAACGCTCCGTTCCATCATGAGCGTCGTTAAGCCCTCGGGTGGTTCCATCCTTTTTGAGGGTGAGGACATCACCACGATGGATACGCAAAAGGTTGTCGATCGCGGTATCGTGCTCGTTCCGGAAGGCCGCCGTGTTTTTCCGAACCTCACGGTGCTGGAAAATCTTCGCATTGGCGCTTATCTTCGCAAGGACAAGGAAGAAATTGAGCAGGACATTCAGCACGTCTACGGTCTGTTTCCCCGGCTTCAAGAGCGTAATTGGCAGGAAGCCGGCACGCTTTCGGGCGGCGAGCAGCAAATGCTTGCCGTTGGCCGCGCGCTGATGGCAAAGCCCCGCTTAATTATGATGGACGAGCCGTCGCTGGGCTTGGCTCCGCTGGTGGTAAAGGATATCTTCTCCATCATTCGCCGCATCAATGACGAAGGTACTACCGTACTTTTGATCGAGCAAAATGCAAACGCCGCCTTGAAAATCGCCAATCGCGGTTACGTTATGGAAACGGGACGGATTACCATGACAGGCAGCGGACAGGAGCTTTTGAACGATGAGTCGGTTAAACAGGCTTATCTAGGAAAAAGCAAAAAATAAGCATACTTCTTACCAAGCAAAGAGCACCGGCCTTTTGATCGGTGCTCTTGTTCTTGCATTCTTCTTTTCATAATCCATAAGAATAAATCCGTCTAAATACAAAATCAAATCGGTAAAGCCATTAGGCTTTAGGCTTTGAGCCTTGATGTATCATGGAGCTGATAGTATATCTCCTGCATTTGCTGATCCAGCTTTGCACTCGCTTCCGCGCAGGCGGATTTGTATTTCTACGGGAACCGATACCGGGCCCGCCGAGAGAAACACGGGAACCTTCACGACCAAATGCAAACTTCGATAGCCGTTGGGCTTAGGAGAACAAATATAGTCCTGCGTCTTGATGAGTTCGATATCCTGCTGCGAGGTAAGCATATCCGCAATCGTGTAGATATCATCGATATAATTACAAATCACGCGTACACCCGCCACATCATTAAGACCGTTTTGAATTGAATCCAGGCTGATTGGCAGGTTTTTACGTTTCAGCTTTTCGATGATGCTGGAAAGCTCCTTCTGCCTGCTCTCGATATGATGGATAGGATTATGATCGTAGCGTATCTTAAACTCGCTGTCAAGAATCTCAAGCTTGGTGGTGATTTCTTTGATCGCGCTGTTATAAAGCTGCTGCATTTCCATATATTCCTGCATCACCTCAAGTCCCCTGGCGATCTGAGCGTCATTCAAAAGCTCCTTGAGATTTCCTTCGTCAGCGCCGAAGGCGCCTGTGTTTGAATTGTTTTTTCGCATGTTCATAGCTTGTCACTCCTCTTTACCGATTGGACATAATCGATAATCGTGCTTGCCGCGTCCGGATTGATCTGTTGATGCTGGCGCTTTATCATTGCCACTCTTTCCTCGGGATGCTTCAAAAGAAAAACCGCCTGTTCTGCCATGGCCTTAGGGGTAGCGCCGGATAAGGAAAGTCCGCGTGAGGTGAAAAAACGGATATTATTTTCCTCCCAGCCCGGCAGCGGGGTTAAATGTACAAGCGGGACACCTTTTACGGCTGCTTCTGTCGTTGAAAGCCCGCCCGGTTTACTCATCAATACATCCGCCGCATCCAGATACAGACCGACCTGCTCCGTATAGCCGATAAATTTTAGCCTGTCCTGACCTTCAAGCTGCTTCTCCAGTGTGCGCTTCAGCTTATGGTTTGTACCGCAGAGCGTATAAAAGTGTGGTCATCCGGCGCGTTTTCCATAAGATACGCAAGAATCGGCTGCGCGTCGCCAAAGCCCATACTGCCAAGCATGATGACGACGACAGGCACCTCCGGCGGAATGTCTAAAACGCGCCGAGCCTCCTGCTTTCCGATGCTTTGCAGCTTCTTTTTGGAAACAGGGATTCCTGTCGCCACATATTTTTTGCCCGGCGCTTTTTCCTCGTACACCGGTATTAAGCCTGCATGTGGCAAAAAATAAGCGTCCAGACAGGTTTCGGGCGTAAAGGGCGTATAGCTGTAATCTGTAACTACAAAATAGGTGTTTAGCGCCGAAGCGAGCTTTTTTTCCAGATGTGAAAGCGTTTCCGCCGCGAAAATCTGCGTTGCGATCACCGTATCAAAGCCATTATCCTCGATGAAATCCAGCACGCGGTCCGACCATTGCGCCGTTTTTTGATAAACGCTTGAAGGGCGCTCCGAGCGCGACATTCTCCCCGCAATCCGGTTTCCCGTGGCAAAAAGCCGCGGCGCGTGCAGCGCGCTCTTTACATGAATCTTTTTAATTACCTCGGAGGTATGGGGGGAATCAAAAATCAGCGCGTCAATCATCACGCTTGCGATCCCGCGCCGCTCCGCTTCTTCCATAATCACTTTTGCAGCGGAGTTATGTCCCTGCCCGTTATTGCTGGACAGGAGAAGGATCTTCATACTCGGTAACTCCCTTGTGTCGTTTTTCTCGCAGCGCAAGACGCTGCGCCGTTTTAATCAGGCGCGGTCTGTTGTATCGCTGTATCATAATAAAAGGTATATGGGAAAGGGCATAAAGCGCCGTGGCTATGCTTCCCCAGATTCGATTCATAAAGAGCAAAAACAGCGGGCTTAGAAGGAGCAGCGTCCAATGTACACATTCGGCTACGCAGGTTTCCTGTACTAAGCGTAGAAGCGATTCGCTATCAGGGACAGCACGCACGCTCTTTTTCACCATTGAAGGCACAAACCGGCTCTTATCCGGCAATTGATCCTTCCACCGTTCAATACCAAAGCGCTGGTATATTTTTCCGCCATGCTCAAAGCCAAAGGCGCGATAAGGAAAACGCTCCGCATGGAAGCAGCGGCGCGGAAGCGCCTCACCAATCCAGTGCGCAAGAAGTCCCAGTACCGCCGCAATGAGCAGAAAGACAAAAACCTGCTGTACGATCATACTACTCCGCCATGAATTTCTCTCTTATAACTCCATTATTATTATAATAAATTCCCCCGCGTTTTTCACCGTGTAGTTTGCATCTTTTGCCGAAAAGACGCAGTAACGTCACTTTTGCCGCGCGTTTATGCCGTTGACGGTTTTTATGCGTACAGCTATAATGTTTTTGCAGAAGGAACCTTATCGATAGAAGCAGGAGCCGAAATATGAGAAAAAACACTACATTCATCATCTTCCTTATGGTTTTGATATGCCTCGTTTCACTTCTTTCCGCTTGCGGCAAAAAAGAAGCTGAAATACCCGAAACAACGGATACAGTGGAAATCGCGCCCGTTGAAAGCACGCAGGAAATCCATACCACAAAGTACAAGGATGGCATTTATACGGCGGGCAGGAAGGGCTATGGCGGCAATGTGATCGTCACCGCGACAATCGCAAACGACGAGATTTTGGATATTCAAATCGAAGGCGAGGAGGAAACAAAGGGCGTCGGCAGCGTCGCGATTGAACGTATGCCTGCTCGCTTAATGGAGGCGCAGTCGCCAGAGGTTGACGGCGTCTCGGGTGCAACCGAAACCTCCAATGCAATCAAGGCTGCCCTAGAAGATATTTTGAGAAAGGCCGAATACTAGAAAAGCTCCATTTACTCCGCGCGTGAGCCTTACAGCTCCCGCGCTTTTATTTTATCCGGACAAAGGTTAGGTAAGCAAAATAAGCTCCGACACGAATCGTATCATCCCTGTGAAGGCGAGGCTCTATCCTTCCTGCAGCTTTCAAAGTACGGTACTCAAAGACGCTGTGTCGAATACTTGAAACGGAGAATTTTGATGAAAAAGAAAACCTACTTTGTCCTTTCCGGCATTCTGTTCCTGCTTTTTATCGTGCTCACCCTGCTTCTTTGCTGCGTTGATGTGCAAAACGCGGGACCGGAAGGCTCCCGCATCGGTATTGCGCGCTTAAACCTCTATATGTTTAAGCTCTTGGGTACACATCTTCTCTGGTACTCAATCACCGACTGGCTCGGCCTTGCAGCAATCGCCACAGCCGGAGCTTTTGCCGTGTTGGGCTGCGTACAGCTCATCAAACGAAAAAGCTTGTGGGCGGTAGATCGCAGCTTGCTCATTCTGGGCGGTATTTATCTGTGCGTTTTCACCGCTTATTTTTTCTTTGAAAAATGTATCGTCAACTACAGACCTATTCTGCTCCACGGAAGCTTGGAGGCATCCTTCCCTTCTTCGCACACGATGATCGTCTTTTGTATTATGCTCACGGCCATCTCCCAGTTTAAGCAGCACATCCGACCCCGTTGGCTGCGCCTGTTCTTAAACGCGCTCGCGATCGCGATCATTGCGCTTACGATTATCGGCAGGATCATCTCCGGCGTTCACTGGTTTACCGATATCATCGGCGGTCTGCTCTTAGGGGGCGCATTCGCGCTTCTCTATAGGGCTTTGATACCGGAAGAAAATCCGAGCCCTGCACCTTAATACTGCCGAGTTTTTACAAAATGTAGGAGCGTATTCGACGGAAACGCTCCTTTTTTTCGTTACCACGCCAAAGTTCAGCGCACAAGGGAAACAAGCGGATCGAATAAGGAAAACTTCTTCTTTTATAGAATTGCGAAATGTTTCTGTTAATGCTAAAATTAAGTATTGTATTTTTACATAAATATGATAGTAAGGCAGTCGAATTCCCCTACAGTAAAAAACGGAATCTCCACTTTGATTCCCTTGTACGCACACAGGAGGGGGATGAACCGGCAGCGCTGCTGCTATCAGGTTTGAAAAGAAGTGCTTTTGCCTATGTATTCACAAACAAGCTGCTAAGGAAAAAGGGGATATAAGGATGACCAGTCGTTGCAAAACGCCTATAAAACTTCTTTGCGCTGTTTTTTCCGTTCTCCTTGCGTTGTGTGTCCTTCCCGGACGCACAGCACTCGCGGATACCTCGCGGAAAACAATCCGCGTAGGATATTTTGCCTTTGACGGTTATCATATGCTCGACGCGCAAGGCAGACGCTCCGGTTACGGCTATGACCTGCTGCAATATATGGCGGGCTACACAAACTGGCAGTATGAATATGTGGGCTATGATAAAAGCTGGCAGGAAATGCAGGAAATGCTCGCAAACGGCGAGATCGACATTCTGACCAGCGCGCAGAAAACAGACGAACGCCTAAAGCTTTTTAGCTTTTCAAGCGAATTTGTCGGAACCTCCTCCGCTATTTTGACGGTTAAAGCCGGCAATACGAATTACACAACGAAGAATTTTTCGGATTGGAACGGCATTCGTATAGGACTGCTTGAAGGAAACAGCCGCAATACTGATTTGGCGCAATTCGCTCGTGAAAAGGGCTTCTCTTATACACCCGTTTACTTTGCGAGTACGGCGGAGCTTGTCGCGGCGCTGCAAGCCGATAGAAGAATCGACGCCGCGCTAAGCAGCAATCTGCGCGCCGTTGACCATGAATGGATTCTTGCCGAATTTGCCCCTTCGCCATTCTATATTATGGTACGCAAGGATAACAAAGCGCTTTTAGATGAGATCAACCGGGTGCTCAATCTCGTTTTTACCGATCATCCCGATTTAAGAACGACCCTGATGAATCAATACTATATGCCGGAGAGCGGAGATGAGATCGCCTATACCGCTGAAGAACGCGCCTATATAGCGGCTATGCAAAATACCACCTTCACCGCGTTTTTGAATCCGGATCGCACGCCGCTCTCCTATTTTTCAAATGGAAGGGTCACGGGAATCTTAGGCGAGATCGCCTCCAAGTTTATTGCGCGCACAGGCTTAAACATCGATATTATTGAGTTAAAAAGCCGAGACGAGTATTTTTCGCTGCTCGACTCGCGGCAGTCTGATATTTGTCTGGATTTTGCGCATGATTTCGCTTTAGGGGAAGAATACGGCTACCGCTTGACGGCTCCCTATTGTGAGGCGGGAATATCGCGCCTCTATCTGAAAAATAATCCTAACCGTAAGGTTGCCGGCTTAACATCCAATTCCTATATTGTCACTGAATTCAAAGAGAGCATTGCTCACACCTACGAGCAGGTTCTGTTTTTTGACACAACAAAGGAGCTGGTCGCTGCAATCGAAAGCGGCGACTGTGACGTGGGCTTTTTCTATACACAGGTATGTGAGCAGCTCATAGCAAATGACATAAAAAATCATCTCGTATCTGAGTTGGTATACGGCTCAAACGTGAATTTTTGTGCCGCGGTAAACGCTGAGCAGGATCCGCTGCTCTTTAGTATCGTCAGCAAGGCTGTTTCCAGTCTTGGAGAGAATGAAATCAAGCCCATCGTTCAAAAATTTAGCTCTTTCCAAGATTCGCCCATGTCGCTTTTAGGTTTTGTCTACAGCCACCCGCTGTTTTTGATCAGTTGCATAAGCGTCTTATTCATCCTGCTGATTCTTGTTTCGATCATCGTGCTTCTCTCGCGAAAGCGCGAGCTTGAGGCTATCCGACTCGCTGAAGAAAAGCGCCAGAACGGGCTGCTCTTTGACGCGCTTACAACGGCTACGGAGGCAAGCGAGGCCAAGAGTCAATTCCTTTCGCGTATGTCTCATGAAATGCGCACGCCCCTAAACGCCATGATTGGCTTTATGGAGCTTGCAAAAGACGCAAGCCTTGAACAGCGCAATTTTTATCGGGAAAATACGCTGATCGCCTCGAAGCAGCTTCTTTCCGTCATCAATGATGTGCTGGATATGTCCGCCATCGGCAGTGGAAAGCTAAAGATCAGCAATGCGCCCTTCAGCTTGAAGCAGCTCGTCCATGATCTTACCAATATCTATTTCAGCCAATGCAAAGACAAAGGCATCGATTTTCAAGTCGTGCTTGAATCGCCCGTAGACGAGCAGCTTGTAGGCGATATGCTAAGACTCAATCAAATTCTGATGAACCTGCTGGGAAACGCCGTAAAATTTACGAATGAAGGCTTTGTACGCCTTTCGATCAAGCAGCACACCACGGAGGAAAGCAGCATCTTCCTGCGCTTTGCGGTATCGGACAGCGGCTGCGGGATGAGTGAGGATATGCTCGCCCGAATCGGTCAGCCCTTTGAGCAGGATTCCGCCGAAAGCGCGCGAAAGTACGGCGGAAGCGGGCTTGGCCTTTCGATTGTCAAAATGCTCGTATCGATCATGGGCGGAGCCTTTAGGGTGGAGAGTGTCAAAGGCGCCGGTTCAACGCTCAGCGCGGAGCTTCCGTTTGCGAAGGACGCCACACACAGAGAGCTCTCTCTCCCAAGCGGCGCAAAGACTCTGCGCGTGCTGGCGACAGCCTCTCTGGCGCAGGATCGCGATTATCTTTCAACTTTTCAACTGTGCTCTCTTTCATCCAAGTACGCAACTGCTGCGTAAAAAGCGGCGCAGAAACGCTTATGGAGCTGGAGCGGGCGGATTCCGCGCTTGAGAGCTATAACGTTTGCCTTATCGACCAAAAACTGCCGGACATGGACGGCGTCGCTTTGGCGCGCAGCATCCGGAAAAAGTATAAAAAAGACGCGCTCACGATCGTGATCGCCGCCTACGCATACCGGCAAACAACCGAAACGGCAAACGAATCCAGCGTGGATCTGTTCGTATCTAAGCCGCTGTTTCAATCAAGTCTCATGGATCTGTTTATCACGCTAACCGGCGGAGAGGTGACGAAGGCTCCGATTCCTTCCGAGAGGGCGGATATTTCCGGCAAGCGCATTCTTCTTGTTGAGGACAACCCGATGAACAGGATCGTCGCAAAAGCGCTGATCGAAAAACTCGGCATCCTCTGCGATACCGCTGATGACGGCAAGCTGGCTCTGGACGCCTTTCTTGTTTCACCGCCCGGCTATTACGACGCAATACTGATGGATATACAAATGCCCAACATGGATGGTTACGAAGCTACGCAGGCGATACGCAGCAGCTCACATCCAGACGCCAAAACCATCCCGATCATCGCATGCTCCGCAAACGCGTTTCATGAGGATGTTGCGAAATCCATTTCCATGGGCATGAACGCCCATGTTGCCAAACCCATTCTCGCGGAAAAGTTGGCCGCCGCGTTTGAGAGCGCATTTTTAAAGCACAGTGAAGCTCCTGTGCTGGATAGCTCCGAGAGCGGCGAGCAAACGATCGACTGCGAGGCCGGCGTCAAGCGCTTTTTGGGAGATCGCTTGCTATATGAAGAAATGCTTTCGTCCTTCCTCATGGATGAAAGCTTTCCTCGCTCTGATGAGGCATTTGAACGAAACGACTATGCCGCTCTCTTTGAGCAGAGCCACGCGCTCAAGGGCGTCGCAGGAAATCTGGATATGCCTAAGCTCTATCGGGCGGCAAGCGAAATGGCGGAATACCTGCGGCACTGCGACGCGCCGGATCAAAATGAAGTTTCCACCCTATTTGCCAAAATGCGTTCAGCCTACCAGCAGGTAATTGAAGAAATCAAAGCCATGTCCATATAGACGCAGCCGCCGACGGGAGCAGCGAAGTAGCAGAGAAGCGTATGAATGGACGCTCGATAAAAACATAAACTGGAAAAAAACGGTTTCGCCTGCTATTCTACAATAGCGCAAAGCGAAAGTGCTACTGCTACGGATGAGCCATAGAAACATACGCAAAAAAACAAATTTAAGGGCAGGTGAGCACCCATGGAGAATATGCCTCTTAAATCATTGCTTTATCAGCATCTTGCCGACGATACCAGTGTCGGCATCGTGGTCAGCGACACTCAGACGCACGAAATTTGCTACGCCAACCGGGCGTTTCTTACCATGATGCATATCAAGGATACGCAGTATGCCGGAAAGCTGTGCTATCAATATATACGTCATCTTTCTACTCCCTGCGCAAACTGCGCCGCAAACACGCTCAAAGAGGGCGAGAGTCACACAGCGATCCACTATTTTGCGCAGTTCGGCTTGTATTTAAGCGTTAAGAGCGTACTGATTCAATGGAACGGCCGTACTTTTTTGGCCGAATACAATACCGACATCACAGATGAATATCAAAAAAACACGCAACGCGAGGCGCTTCTCAATCTCGTACCCAACGGCATTGGAATCTATGAGATCTGCGATAAAACGGCCAAGCAGCTCTACATGAACGACAGCTTTTACCGCATGGTCGGCGAAGCTCGGGAGCTACGGGAAGTAACGGCAAAGCGCGATTTTTTAAGCTTCGTTTATCCCGGTGATCTAAAGGCCGTATACGGCCTGATCGATGATCTTTCGATGGGCGCCAATGCGGGTTCCATCAATCACCGCATTCTTTGCGCAGACGGAGACTATCGGTGGTTTCGCCTCTCCGCATCCGTTATCCAGCAAAGGGACGCTTGCTTGACCGTCTATTGCAGTTATACGGATTATGAGGACACCGTGCAGTCTCATCGGGCGCTCCAAAGGGCAAATGCGGCGCTCCAAGCGCAATACGAGCAGGAGCGCATCCGACGTGAGGTGCTTGAGCAGGGCTGCATAGCCGCCGATCGCTATAATGTGACGCAGGATATCATGCAGGGTAGCTCTACGCAGACAAACGGTTCAAGAGTATATGAGCGACCCTATACGCTTGCGGACGCGGTGCAACTGGTGCTCAAGCGCATTCCGCTGCAAAGCGATCAGGAAAAAGTGCAGGCTTTTTTTGATCGGGGAGAGCTTATCAAACGTTTTGCCCGTGGGGAAAATGAAAGCGTACTTGAGTATCGAAGCTCATGTGCAGACGGAGCTTTGCTCTGGAAACGAGCCACGGTCAGTCTTGTCAAAGACCCGCTTTCCGATGACTTGATCGCCTATACCTATATTTACGATATTGATTTTGAAAAGAAAAAACAGCTTGCGATGGCATGCGTGATTGAGGAAGAAATAGAGTTCTTGCTACTGGTCAATGCGCGCACGGGCGCCGCGCGGTTTGTGCAGGTTAAGCCCTCCTGTACCTCCCTTCAAAACGTATCCAAAATCAACTATGACGAGTTGGAGCGTCTAAGGGATCTTTGCCGCGTTGTTGAGGACGATCTGCCATTTTCGCAGGCATTTTTTAATCTTGCGCAGCTTAAAGCACAGCTTGAAAATCAGCCGGTCTATACCGCCACCTATCGCTGCATGCTGCCTAACGGTAAGCTCCTGCGGAAAAAGGGACGCGCCTTCTATCTTGATGACACGCATGAGGACATTGTAGTCATTCATCGGGATATTACGGATCTGTTTGAAGAGGAGCAGCGGCAAAAGGCGGCGCTTCTGAAAGCGGTCAATGAAGCGAACGCCGCCAACCAAGCAAAAAGTGAATTTCTCTCCCGCATGAGCCATGATATACGCACGCCTATGAACGGTATCATCGGTCTGACGCAGCTCATTAGGGACTGCGACGACGAGACGGAGAAGGAGCATTATCTCGCGGATCTGGATTCCTCGAGCCATTATCTGTTGGGTCTTGTCAACGACATCCTGACTATGAGCAAGATCAGCGAGGGTAAGGTTGAGCTCAAACCGGAAGCCGTCGAAATCACCGCCTTTATCGACGGCATCGTTCAAATGGCTTTGACGCAGGCGCAGGAAAAGGGCGTCGAGTTTAGCTATGATCTTTCTGGAGCCGTGAGCGCCCCCTATCAATATTTTGACCCGCTGCGCGTCCAGCAAATCATTATCAACATTTTGAATAATGCAATCAAATACACGCCTGCGGGCGGTAGCGTTCATTATACCTACTCCCATCTCACCAAAGACGGGCGTCTTTGGTGTCGTCATGTTGTGAAGGACAACGGAGTCGGTATGAGCGCTGCCTTTATGGAAACCATGTTCGATCCTTTTTCACAGGAGACAAATTCTCAGTCCTCCCTTGCAAGCGGCACCGGGCTCGGTCTTAGCATTTGCCAAAAGCTTTGCCGCTTGATGGATGGAGAAATATCCGCGCAAAGCACGCTTGGGCAGGGTAGCGTCTTTACCGTAGACTTACCAACCTATCCAATTACGCAAAGCGAATATGAGCAGCGCGTCAAAAATGACGAAACAACGTTTGATAACAGCGCCGCGCAAAAGGCGCTCAATGGCAAGCATATACTGCTGTGCGAGGATAACAAGATCAACCAGATGATTACGACAAAACAGCTTGATAAAGTCGGTATTCTAACCGATTCGGTCATGAACGGCAAGCTTGGCGTGGAATGCTTTGCAAAATCTGCGCCCTATGCGTTTGACGCCATTCTCATGGATATTCGTATGCCGGTTATGGATGGGCTGAAGGCGGCAAAAATGATCCGCTCGCTTGAGCGGCCTGATGCGAAATCTATCCCGATTATCGCCATGAGCGCCAACGCTTTCGACAACGACGTCAACGCAAGTCTCGGCGCGGGTATGAACGCGCATTTGGCAAAGCCGGTAGACCCGCTTAAGCTCTTTCAAACACTGGCGGTGCAGATCGCAAAACGGAAAGAATAACGCCGTTTTTGAAGGGGCTGAACTGCCGATCGCGCTTTTTCCCCAACAAAAGCATCAGCCCAGCGCCACATCAAGCATCATCATAACGGAAAAACCCAGCGCAAAGAGCAGTACGCCGATGTCTGAATGCTTTCCCTGTGACATCTCCGGAATCAATTCCTCTACGACGACGTAGATCATCGCACCTGCCGCAAAGCTGAGTAAGTACGGCAGCACGGGAACGATAAGGCTCGCAGCAAGAATGGTCAAAAGCGCGCCGATCGGCTCAACAACGCCCGATAATACGCCATAGGTAAATGCACGCGCCTTACTCGTACCCTCAGCCCTCAAGGGCATTGAGATAATCGCGCCCTCCGGAAAATTCTGTATGGCAATGCCGAGGGACAGCGCCAGCGCACCCGTGGCTGTGATGCCCGTATTGCCGGCCAGTAGCCCTGCATATACCACGCCTACAGCCATTCCTTCCGGAATATTATGCAGCGTTACCGCCAGCACAAGCATACTGGTGCGCGCAAGCTTACTTTTTGGCCCTTCCGCGCTGCTGCTACCTCTGTGAAGATGGGGAATGATATGGTCAAGTCCCAGCAAAAAAAGAATACCGGCCCAAAGTCCCACCACTGCGGGAACAAACGACCATTTTCCCAGGTCTGCCGCTTGCTCCATTGCCGGAATCAGTAAACTCCAAACCGAAGCCGCCACCATTACGCCCGCGGCAAAGCCGGTCAAGGCTCGCTGTACATTGTCGCTTAGACTTTTTTGCATAAAAAAAACACATCCCGCGCCCAGCGAGGTTCCCAAAAACGGAATCAAAAGTCCGTAAACAAGATTAAACTTCAAAGCTCTCCCCCCCCTTATATCAGCCATGCCAATTCAAGTACCCGAATCATGTATAAAATACTTCCATATCCACAACTTGTCAATCATAAGCTGTTGACTTTCTATAGAAGCTAAAGTATGATGATCATGAATTATACCCCATATGGGTATATGGAGGTAAGCCCATGAGAGAAGAAAGCTATGCTATCGGGGGTATGCACTGCGCCGCCTGCTCAAGCGCCGTGGAAAGAGTGACACGAAAGCTCCCGGGCGTCTTGCAAAGCGAAGTCAATCTGCCCATGAACCGCTTGAGAATAAACTATGACGAAGCGCTGTGCAGCTCCGAAGCGATTATACAAAAGATCGAAAGAGCGGGGTTTACAGCAGCCTTGCATACAGACCACACGACTGTCAAAAAAGCTCCAAGCGGCAAGGATACGACGCTGAAAACGGAGAAAGCGGCCTTAATCGTTTCCTCCTGCTTCGCATTTTTGCTGCTTTGCCTCTCTATGGGGCAGATGCTCTTTTCCAAAATGCCCGTTCCCGATATTCTTTCTATGTATACCCATCCGGTCAACTTTGCGCTTTTGCAGATGCTGCTGTGCATCCCCGTTCTTTTCTTGGGAAAACGCTTTTTTATCGGCGGCTTTACCTCTCTTTTTCATGGCAATCCCAATATGGATACCTTGGTTGCGATCAGCGCCGCAGCATCGTTTCTATATAGTCTTGCAATGACCTTTCTTATTTCGGATGATCCCCATGCGGTACACCAGCTTTATTATGAGTCTGCTGCCGTAGTCGTTGCGCTGGTGTCCGTAGGTAAATATTTGGAGGCTTCCAGTAAGGAAAAGACGAATGAAGCCGTCACAAAGCTCATGGAGCTGGCGCCGGATACCGTTATACTGGTCGATGAAAACGGGCAATGGGAAGTGCCCATTTCAAAAATCAAGGCGGGTGACACGATACTGGTTAAGCCCGGTGCACAAATCCCGCTTGACGGCATGGTGACAAAGGGCACGGGGAGCGTCAATGAGGCTATGCTTACCGGCGAAAGTATGCCCGTCGCCAAAACGATAAACAGCGAAGTCATCGGCGGCAGCGTGTCCATAGACGCCGCGCTCTATGTGCGTGTAACGCGAATCGGCGAGGATACGATCCTCGCAAAAATCATTCGGTTTGTGGAGGACGCGCAAGGTAAAAAGGCGCCGATCTCACGCACGGCGGATAAGGTCGCCGGCGTATTCGTACCGATCGTCATCGTCGTCGCCTTTGCCGCCGGCGCAATTTGGCTCGCTACGGGCGCGGAGTTTCCCTTCGCGCTCAAAATCTTCACCTGCATACTGGTGATCGCCTGCCCCTGCGCCATGGGACTTGCTACGCCCACAGCCATCATCGTTGCCTCGGGACTTGGCGCGCAGCACGGCATACTCATAAGAAGCGGCGAAGCGCTGGAGATCACGCATAAAATCAGCATCGCCATCTTTGACAAAACCGGCACAATAACCGAAGGGAAGCCCGTTGTGACCGACATTGCCACAAAGGACGAGGTCGAACTGCTTCGCGCCGCATTCTCGCTTGAAAGGATGTCGGAGCATCCTCTTTCCAAAGCAATCTGCGATTACGCGTCAAAACGCAAGCTTACAGCAGACGCCGTCACAGATTTTGAGAATATAAGCGGACGCGGGCTCGCCGGAAATGACGAGCAGGGTGTTCGATTAGTTGTAGGAAATTCCGCCTTTATAGAAGAAAACGGCATAAGCATGGAGGATTTCTCCCTTGAACTGAACCGCTTGACCAAGGAAGGCAAAACTGTCGTGATTGTCGCCAAGGGCGGCACCATCAAGGGCTTGATCGCCATTGCCGACGCGATCAAGCCGGACGCCGCAAAAACCATAGCAGAACTAAAGCAAATGAAGATCAAAACTGTGCTGCTTACCGGCGATAACAGAGCAGCCGCCGAATTTATCGGAAAGGCGGCGGGCGTGGATGAAATTGCTGCCGAGGTTTTACCGACGGAAAAAGCAGAGGTCGTAAAACGGTATCAAAGCGAGGGCGCTATCGTGATGATGGTCGGCGACGGCATCAACGACGCGCCTGCGCTCACGCAGGCCGACGTAGGCTGCGCCATCGGAAACGGCAGCGACATCGCCATTGGCTCTGCAGACGTGGTATTGATGAAATCCTCGCTTCTTGACGTATACCGCGCAATAAAGCTCAGTCGGTTTACCATACGAAATATCAAGCAAAATCTGTTTTGGGCTTTCTGCTATAACGTTATTGGAATACCGATCGCGGCAGGCGTGCTCTATCCCGCCTTCCACCTTTTGCTCTCACCCATGATCGGCGCACTGGCCATGAGCCTAAGCTCGATCTTCGTGGTTACAAACGCATTACGGCTAAAGAGGAAGAAGCTATGAGTAAATGCTGTTCAACACCGAAAAAGACAAAGCATCGGGACGAAGAGGAGCTAAACGCCCTTCAAAATCGTCTAAAGCGGATCGAGGGTCAAGTACGCGGCATACAAAAAATGCTCGCTGAGGACGCGTATTGTACGGATATCCTTACCCAGGTAGCGGCTGTACAAGCTGCGCTGAGCGCCTTTAGCCGCGAGCTGCTGGATACACATATCCGTACCTGTGTACTCGAGGATATTCGAGCCGGCAATGAAGAGGTCGTGAGCGACCTTGTAAACACAATCCATAAATTGATGAAATGAGGTGAATTTATGAAAATACTGAATGTACCCGATATGCACTGTGAAAAATGTGTAGAGCGCATCTCCCGCTCGCTTAACGCCGCAGGCATCGCCTTTGCGATAAGTCTTGCGGATAAAACGGTTTCGGTAGAAGAAGGCAAGCTCTCCGCCGCAATGGAAGCATTAGACGATCTCGGCTTCACCCCTAAAGAATAGGATATACGCGCAAAACACAAGGGAACGCACTTCCGCTTTTTTACCTGTAATCCGAGTTGATAAAAATGCACGCCCCGTAAATTTTCCGTTTGCGGGGTGTGCATGAATTCTGTTTCCCATCTGTTCCGTGCGCTTTATAGGCACACAAACTCTAATCGTAAAGGCTTACTTTTCTAGCACTTTTTTCTCTTTAGGCATAAAGCAACGGCCAGCGCGCAAAACGCAAGCGTCACAATACTTGTTTCAGCTCCGCCCGTAGCGGGAACTTCGGCAATTTTGCAGCCAATCATCAGCGTGAATACCGGGCTTACCGTGCATCCGCCTGCGTCGCAAACCACGCAGCGGTAACGGTAACCATTATTGCCTATATCCAGCTTGCTTGTCTCATAATCTGCGCCTGCTGCTCCCTCTATGATGACCCATCCCTTGCCATCGCTTCGGTCTATCTGCCACTGATAGCTAAGCACGCCCTCGCCGCTTGCCTTTACGCTTAACGTTACCGCTTCTTCTGCTTCCCCAAATACCGTTTCATCCGCAACAGGTGAGGTGATACGGGGCGGCTGCACCGTCGGCACGACCGGCGCGCTTCCGGGAGCGCTTTCTCCGCCTTCTCCGCTTGAGGTCGCGGCGCTGATCCCTATGGTATATTCCTTCGTGTCATTTCCCGCGTTGTTGCTCACATACAGCGTAAAGGTGAAGCTTCCCGCGCTTGTCGGTGTTCCGCTTAACAGGCCGCCCTCTGACAAGCTTAACCCGTTCGGGAGCGTGCCGTTTGAAACGGCCCATTTCATATTTTGCGCAGAGCCGCTCGCCGTAAGCGTCTGACTATACTCCGTACCCACTTTTCCGTTTGGCAGTGCTGCGTTTTGAATTTGCGGTGCGTTTGGCGCAGTAAGCGTATATGTCGAGAACCTTCTTAAATACGCCCACATATAACGTCCGTTCTCTTCGTCTACAGTGTAGTACTCGCCAAATTCATTCTTATTTATTTCGCCCTTGGGTATTCGTTCGGCAGTACCCTCATGTACACGCAAAAGCCCAAGTTCTCCAGACATAGCCCGCAGCTTTACAGGTATTTCTATCGCGACATATATAGGCATAGGCACTTCCTTCAGCTTTGTTTCATTAAAGATCAAGCCATCCGAGCTGACGCTCTTGATTACAGAAAAGTCCATAAGTATTGAGAGGTTTTCGTTCTCGTCTTTAATGGTCTTTAGCATATTGGCGTCACTTTGCACTGTGCCTTCCGTCTTTTGCTCTACACTGAATTTTACCGTTACGCTGCCATCGCTCTTGGCTGCTGTAATCAAGTCGTCGTTTGTTACGCCGTTTTCATTTTCAGTAACGGGATTTTCATACGGCTCGTCTAAGCCGTCTACGGCGACAGGCGGCGTATCCTCACCCTTATTTTCCGCAACGGTATTTCTGCCCTTTTGCAAAAGCTCAATATTCTTTTCGACAGCAGAGCTGTTGATTTCTATAAGCTCGGTCGCGGTCTGCCCTTCGCTTTCCGCTACAACGTTATAATAGCCATATGGCAAATCATTAAAGCTGTAGTTACCCTGCTCGTCTGAATAGGTGAAGCCAAGGCTTTCCCCGCCGTGCATAACATGAACGAGGACGCCCGCCTTATTTGGTCCTACGTTTCCGCCCACGCTGCCGATCGCCGTCCATACAGGATAAAGCGTAATATCCGCGTCGGTAGCGTAGGCTTCATTAAGCGCATAGGCAATCACGCCGTTTTCGCTGCGCGACCAGCCGCTCTGCTTATAATTTGCGCGGGTGAAGATCGCGCCCGCGAGTTTCACGCTTTGTCCACCCGTTTTATGGTCGGTTGCCTCATCTCCCGTACCGTCTACGCCCGGCTTGTAGGTGATCAGATAACTCGCCGGCGGAGCCGCTTCAACCTCAAAGCTCACATTGATGCTGATTGGCTCTATCGAAGCGCCCTCCACCGTTACCGTAGCGCTGTATACGCCCACGACAAGCCCGGTTTTAGGCGCAACCGTAAACGCGCGCGCCTGTCCCGTTTTAATGCTTTCAAGTGTGGCTGCGCTTAGCACGAAGCCGTCTGAATTTGTGCCTGAAAGCGTAATTGTAAGCTCTCCGGTTTCGTTGTTGCCTGCATTTTCTACCGTCAAGGTATGAGCGTTTTGCAGTGGGTAGCCTTCATTTGCCTTGCCAAAGTCCTTATCAGTAGACGGAGTAAGCGAAACGCGGCACCAGCGCGCGTACACTGTGGAAGGTCCGTCAATCGTGTAGCGAGTTGACGATGTAACAAGACTGCCTCCGCTTTGCTCCGTATATCAGCCAACAAATTTGTAGCCCGTCTTTGACGGATGTGGCAGCGAGTTTATCATTTCGTCATAGGTGACAGTTCTGCTATTTTGCGTGTTTCCGCTCGTTGCTCCGTTATACACATAGCTTAGAGTATA
>CAZNJN010000005.1:0-26524 GCA_964573365.1 uncultured Oscillospiraceae bacterium | reverse complement strand
CTTGTGCTCCAAAGAAGTTGTAATTCATGACTTTATGCGATAAAATAATTAAAGCTTATTATGGGGAAAGACCAGAGGGAAAAGATTGAAAAAGAAAATTTCTCTAAGATTAGCCGTTTTGGTTCTGCTTTGCGGCATATTGGGTTATATTGGCGTCTATGTTGCGCCGCTTTTAATGCTCCTGCCCGCAGTGCTCGCTTTCCTTCTTTTGCAGGGAAATCTGACGCTGTCGCTGCTTGCACTTGCGCTTGCTTGCGGAGGAGCGCTTTGGGCTGATCCGATTAACGCGGGATACTCGCTCGCGCTGTTTGTGCCTGCGTTCGCTGCGCTCGCGTTTTACTTTAAGCGCAAGCTTTCCTACCGCGGCGCCGTGGCGGCGCTGGGACTTTGTTTTTCGGTGGCGCGTTATGCGACATATTGCCTGCCCTCCATACTTGCGGGACAGGACGCCTTTGCACAGATTCGCGAATTGCTTGAGCAGATCACAAAAATGTATATGTCCGTGGGCGAAATGATGGGCGTTACGCTCCCGGAGTCCGCGCCTGTGTTTATCGGCGAGATGGCGCCGCAGATGACGATGATGACGGCGATCGCGCCCTCCCTGCTTTTTGCGTTTCTAAACGTGCTGCTTCTGCGTATCGTTTGCACAAAGAGCGGTGTTGAGTTAAGACCCATGGCGTCCTACTATCATTGGCGTTTATCGAAGGAAAGCTTAATCGGCGCGGGCATTCTTGTAGCCGGCGCGATCATTGTCCGGCTCATGGCGCTCACATACGCCACGGCGATCAGCGCGGCGATCGAGACCATTTTGGTCTGCGAATTTGCCTTTAACGGGTTTTGCTATTCTGATTTTGTGGCGATACAGATTTTACATCAGTCTACGGGTCGGCGCGTATTTCGCTATGTGCTGTATCTGCTTTTTATGATGTATGGACTGACCTTTATATTCTTGGCGATCATCGGCCTTGCGGACTGTATATTCTCTTTGCGTGCGCGCTTTAAGAATCTTCCGCCCAATCCGAACCCGTAAGAGAGGGAGCGTTATGAGAAAACCGCCCATTGTGCTTACAAGCGTCTTTGCCGGCATTCTTATGCTTGTCTGCGTATACTGCACGCTGCGCGTGAGTATGCTCTACGGACTCATCGGCGTGGGAATGATCGTCGTGCTTTATATGCTCTCTTTGGGGCAATGGATTCGCTATAACAAGGAAATCGAGCAGGTGATCGACGATGTCTTTAAGGATAACCAGTATAGCGCCGAGATTATTTTCAATAAGATCAGCATACCGGCGCTGCTCTATAATCCGGACGGCACGATCGTATGGGCGAATCATGCGCTGCGCGAGCTTTATGCGGGCGAAGATATAAAAAAGCTGCTGCCGCAGCTTGAACTGCCCAATGCGCAAAAAACACTCGCCGTTTTTCGAAACGGCATGGATTTTATGGTCAGCAACCTCTATATAAAACGTGAAAATCAAAAGGTGCGGGGCTTAACCTTTCAATATTGGGTGGATCGTACAGAGGCGCTGCATTATTCTAGACTCTATGAAGAACAGATGCCGACGGTGGCGCTGATCTACGTTGATAACTATGATGATCTTACGGCAGACGAGCAGTTTAGACGGCATTCGGTACTTGCCGAGGTGGAACGGCGCGTCAAGGAATTTGTACAAAGCATAGCCGGCGTTTACAGACGCTACGAAACGGCGAAATTCTATGTGGTCTTTGAAGCCAAGCGGCTTGCAGAGCTGGAAAAGAAACGTTTTCCGCTTTTGGATGCGGCGCGCGGCATTGATACAGGAACGAACATGTCGGTCACGCTTTCGATCGCGGTCGGCACGGGAGACCGAATTTTCAGGGCGGACGAAGCCGCCCGCGAGAGCATGGAGCTTGCGCTTGGACGCGGCGGCGATCAGGTAGTGGTAAAAAGAGGCTCGAGCTTTTCCTTTTTTGGCGGCAACAAGATGGTCACTACCCGCAACAGCCGCGTGAAGATCCGCCTGTTTTCCAAGGCGCTCAAGCAGCTTTTTGAAAATGCGGATCAGGTATTTGTCATGGGACACAAGCATCCCGATATGGACTGTATGGGTGCGGCGCTGGGCATTATGCGCTGCGCGATGCACGCCAATGTCAAGTCATACTTCGTCCTGGACGCGCCCAACGTTACCATTCAGGCGGCGCTGGATACGATGAAGAATAACGATATTTACAGGGATCGGATTGTCACGCCCGAGCAGGCGACGATGATGATGCGTCCTGACGCTATCGTGGTTGTGGTGGATACACAGAGAAGCTCCGTGCTTATGGATCAATCCATTTATGCGCGCGCGGAAAAAACGGTTATTATCGACCATCATCGCCGGCCTGTGGATATTCTTTCCAATCCGACGCTCAGCTATCTTGAGGCGGGAGCATCCTCGACCTGCGAGATGGTGACAGAAATCATCCAGTATTTTGATGATAATGTCAGACCAAACTCCTTTGAGTGCGGCGCGCTGCTAACGGGTATTACGCTGGATACCAAGCGATTCGTTTTCAGCACAGGCGCGCGTACCTTTGAGGCGGCAAGCTACTTAAAACGAAACGGCGCGGACAACAGCACGGTGAAGATGATGTTCCAAGACGACATGACGCTCTATAGGGAGCGCACGCGCGTGGTGCAATCGGCGCTTATTATGGAGAAGGGAATCGCGATTTCGACCTGCCCCGAGGGGCTTAGCGACGCGGCGTTGGTCGCGGCGCAGGCGGCGGATGAACTCATTACGCTCAAGGGTATCCAGGCGGCGTTTGTGCTGGCTAATGTCAATTCGGTTATCATGATCAGCGGGCGCAGTACGGGTATTATCAACGTACAGTTGATTCTCGAAAAGATCGGCGGCGGCGGTCATATGAGCGTCGCAGGCGCGCAAATGAAAAACATAAACATCGACCAGGCAATCGAAAAGCTTACACAGGCGATACAACTATATTTGCAGGAGGCTGATACAGAATGAAGGTTTTATTAACGGCAGATGTAAAGGGCAAGGGTAAAAAAGGCGACGTAGTCAACGTGAACGACGGCTATGCGCGCAATTTTCTGATTCCGCAGGGACTTGCGACGGGCGCTGACGCAAACAATATGTACGCGGCGGCGACGAAAAAGAGCGCGGACGCGCACCGGCTAGAGGTTCAAAGACAAAACGCGAAGGTGCTCGCCGACGAAATGAGCGGCTTGACGGTCAAGGTCTATGCAAAAGCGGGAGACGGACGCTTGTTTGGCTCGATCGGCGTAAGCGAGATCGCGCAGGCGCTCAAGGAACAATATGATATTGACGTCGATAAAAAGAAAATACGCCTTGACGAACCGATCAAGACGCTGGGGATCACGGACGTGATCGCTCATCTTTATGAAAAGACCGACAGCAAATTTAAGGTAGAGGTACTTCCACTCTAAGCAAGGAGCATTGCGCATGGAACAAATCAATATCGATGCGGCTATGCCCTATAATGAAGATGCGGAGCGCTCTGTGCTTGGCAGCATGTTCATCAGCCGCGCCGCGGTAGAAGCGGCGATCGAGCATTTGCACAGCGAGGATTTTTATGTTCCGCGCCATCAAACGATCTTTGAGGCCATGGTGAAGCTCCATGAGCAGGGATTAGCGGTGGATACGGTGACGGTCTCGGAAATGCTTATGCGCGCGAGTCGCTTGGAAAGCGTGGGCGGACTGCCGTTTTTGATCGAGCTTGCCAACGAAACGCCAACGGCTGCGAACGTGGAAGAATATATCCACATTGCGCAGGAGCGTTCCGTTATGCGTCAATTGATCGATGCGGGGAGCGGGATTATCACCGACGCGAGAAAAGCGGAAAAACCCCTTGAACAGATGGTGGACGACGCGGAACGCGCCATCTACAACATATCCATGCAAAAGGCGGGGGACTCGCTGGTGCATATTCGCCATACGGTCATGGAAAGCTACACGCACATCGGCGAGAGAATCAAACTCAAGGGTCAGCTTTCGGGCGTTACCACGGGATTTTTTGAATTGGACGCGATCACCTCCGGCCTGCAAAAAAGCGATCTGATCATCGTTGCCGGACGTCCATCCATGGGCAAGACCGCCTTTGCGCTCAACATTGCGCAAAACGCGGCGAACAAGGGCGCTACGGTTTGCATCTTCAGCTTGGAGATGTCGGCGGAGCAGCTCGTCAAGCGTATGCTCTGCGCGGAGGCGAACGTCGATATGCAGCGCATCAACAGCGGAAAGGTTGACGAAGACGAGCTAATGCGCATTGCCGACGCGCTCTCACCCCTGTCAAACTGCAATATCTATATCGATGATAATCCCGGCGCAGGCGTAGCGGGCATTCGCAGCAAGTGCCGCAGGCTGCAATCGCGAGAAGGGCTGGATCTTGTGATCATCGACTATTTGCAACTTATGCAGACCTCGGGAAAAACAGACAACCGGGTGCAGGAAATTTCCAACATCACGCGTTCCTTGAAGATTATGGCGCGCGAGCTGAACGTGCCGATCATTCTGCTCTCTCAGCTCTCGCGCGGCCCTGAAAGCCGCAAGGACAACCATAGGCCGATGATGGCCGATCTTCGTGAGTCGGGCGCGATCGAGCAGGACGCGGATATTATTATGATGCTTTACCGTCCGGCTGTGTACGGCGAGAGCGAGGACAACGATACGGAGGTCATTCTCGCCAAACACCGAAACGGCCCAACGGGAACCGTGCATCTGGCGTGGATCGAAAGCGTGGCGCGCTTTGCGAACGCAACACAGCGAGAAGAACCATAAAAAGTGCCTGTCGGCACTTTTTTGTTTTATGCGCATTCGCGCTTTATTTTTTATCAAGCCCGAGAGCATGGATGGTGTGGCGCATATGCAGATTCATCGCGCAAAGCGCGCCTTCTGCGTCGCGGCGGGATAGAAACTCCAAAAGCATACGGTTGTCGGTGACGGTCAATTCCTCCAGATCCTTGAGATTGCTGGCAAGCTCCATCGTCTGGTGTACTGCGCTGTTGATAATGGGGAAAAGACGGATCATAAATTCATTATGGGAGGCTTTGCTGATCAGCGTATGAAAAACTTGGTCGCTTTCCGCCCAATTTCCTTTTTTTTCGATTTCGCGGATCACCTTTTCTCCTTGCGTGCAGATATGCTCGATTTCCTCGTCGGAAGCGCGCGTGCAGGCGAGCGCGATGCATTGAGGCTCAAACATCAGCCGCATTTCGTAGAGATCCTTCAGACGCATATGCGCGCGGTCAATGGTTTTCAGCCCAAAATCGGCGTCGTGTACCTCCTCGGATACGAAGGTTCCCTTGCCGCGGCGTATTTCCAAGAGACCCTGCGCGGACAGGGCGCGGATGGCTTCGCGCAGCGTCGCGCGGCTTACGCCAAGCTCGGCGGAAAGATCGTTTTCATTGGGCAATTTTTCACCCGGCTTTATGCTTTGATCCACAATAATCATCGAATACAAAGCGTCCGCCGTGCGCTCGGATAAACTCTTAACTCTCATAAGCTACCTCGATATTCATATGGAATACTTGAATAAGAAGGGATGATATTCTTATAGCCCGAATAATTGACAAAGAGGTATACTATGGTGTAATCTGTTGTCATACAATATGATACAACATCAGACAAGAGCTAGCAAGAACAATTCACGAAACCTATTACGAAAACATCAGAAAACGAAAAAGACGGAAATATGAAAAGCGAAATGTAGAACGGGAAAAGGAGAGCGGGTATGATCCATTCTTTTGATGAACTGATTGCAAGCGTAAAAAATGCTAATCGCCGTCTGTCTGTTGCGGTCGCGCAGGACGAGGAAGTGCTGCTCGCCGTCAATAACGCCGCAAAGCTGGGAATCGTGCAGCCTATTCTGATCGGCGACGAAGCGGAGATACGCCGGATAGCCGCTAGACTTGACATTGCGCTTGAGGGGATGCAGATTATCGACGTACCGGACAAGACAGAAGCCTGCCGCTATGCCGTAAAGCTCGTACATGACGCACAAGCGGACGTGGTGATGAAGGGGATCGTAGATACCTCCGTGATCTTAAAAGCAGTTCTGGATAAAGAAATCGGCCTTAGAGACGCCCCCGTGCTTTCTCATGTGGCCGTTTTTGGTGTGGACGGATTTGACCGACTCCTTTATATCACGGACTCGGCCATGTGCATTGCGCCCGATGTGGAACAGAAGGCGCATATCATTCAAAACGCGGTGAAGGTCGCGCATGCGCTCGGCAATCAAAATCCTGTCGTGAGCTGCCTGTGTGCCGTAGAAAAGGTAAACCCGAAAATGCAGGCGACGCTCGACGCGCAGGAGCTGGTCGAAAGAAACCGGCGCGGCGAGATCAGCGGCTGCACGGTTTGCGGTCCTTTGGCGCTTGACAACGCGATCAGCGTAGAAGCGGCTAAGCATAAGGGGATCAGCGACCCTAACGCGGGGAAGGGTGATATTCTGCTGGTACCGTATATTGAGGCCGGGAATATTTTCTACAAGTCCCTGACCTATATGGCCAAGGCGAGCAACGCGGGCATGATCGTAGGCGCGAAGGCGCCCGTGGTAGTGACCTCGCGCGCGGACAGCGACGCGACAAAGCTGAACTCCATCGCGCTTGCGATCGCCGTCGCCAATCAAGGCATATAAGCAGTCTATTCTTTTGCGAAAGGAATATAAGCATGAAGAATTTCAAAATACTGGCGCTCAACCTCGGCTCTACCTCCACGAAGCTGGCGGTATATGAGGGCGGCGAGCAAAAGCTGGAGCAGGTGCTTCGCCATTCACAGGAGGAAATGGGCGCAATCAAAACCATGGAAGAAAACGCCGCGTTCCGTAAGCCCCTTATTCTAAGCTTTCTGAAAGAAAACGATGTGGATATCAAGAGCTTTGACGCCATTGTGGGACGAGGCGGCTTAATGCGCCCGATCCCCGGCGGAACTTACGCGGTGAATCAGGCGATGCTTGACGATCTTGCTTCCTGCAAATACGGCACGCACGCATCAAATCTTGGCGGCATACTCGCAAGCGAGATTGCTTCGGAAATTGGCGGCGTACCCGCATACATTGTAGATCCGGTGGTGGTCGATGAGATGGAGGAGGTGGCGCGCCTTTCGGGGCATCCCTCCTTTGAGCGGCGAACCTGCTTCCATGCGCTCAATCAAAAGGCGATTGCCAAGCGTTATGCCTCTGAGACTGGCGTTCCGTATGAGGAGCTGAATCTGATCGTCGCGCATATGGGCGGCGGTGTGACCGTCGGCGCGCATATGCAGGGACGCGTGATCGACGTAAACAACGGCTTAGACGGCGAAGGCCCGTATTCGGCCGAGCGCCCGGGCGGTCTGCCTGTGCTTGAGGTCATGCGCGTGATGAATTCGGGCGAGCTGGGTACTCATGATGAAATGAAGCGCACCATGACGTCTCGCTGCGGACTGATCGCCTACCTTGGAACCAATGACGGGCGCGAGGTTGTCGCGCGCATTCAGGCGGGGGACAAGAAAGCGGAGCTTGTGTATCGCGGCATGGCTTACCAAATCGCCAAGGAGATCGGCGCGATGGCGGCGGTGCTTGACGGCGAAGTGGACGCGATCCTTCTCACTGGCGGCTTTGCCTATGACAAGCTGCTGATGGGATGGCTTAGCGACAAGGTCAAGTTTATCGCGCCGGTAAAGATCTATCCGGGCGAGGATGAGATGGGCGCCCTTGCGGCGGGAGCTTTGCGGGTGCTTTGCGGTGAGGAAGAGGTAAAGAGCTACTGATGAATAAGCGTATCCAGATCATAACCGGACATTACGGAAGCGGAAAGACGGAGTTTGCTGTAAATCTCGCGCTTAAAATGGCGGCAGAGGGAGAAAAGACGGCGCTTGCCGATCTTGACATCGTAAATCCTTATTTTCGATCTGCGGAAAAGCGGGCGCTGCTCGAGCAGCATGGTATACGCGTAATCGCGACTTCCTTTTCGGGTTATGTTGATCTTCCGGCGGTGTCGCCCGAGGTGCTTGCGATATTTGACGATCCAAGCTACCGCGGCGTGCTGGACGTGGGCGGCGATCCTGAGGGTGCGCATATGCTGGGACGCTTTGAAAAGCAGCTTGCGCGCGAGGAATTTGATCTGCTCTGCGTGATTAACGCCAATAGGCCGGAGACACGCGACGCACAGAAGGCGATCCTTTATTTGCGGGCGATTGAAGAAGCCTGCGGGCAGAAGGTGACCGGCATCGTAAACAACACGCATCTTTGCCGCGAAACGCAAACAGAGGATATTTTGAAGGGCGCGGCACTATGCCAAGCGGTGGCAAAAGAATGCAATTTACCCATCGTGTATCACACGGTGGAAAAAAAGTTTGTCAACATCGTCAAGGATCAACTGGGTGAAGGAGAGATTTTACCCATTGAGATATTCATGCGCAAGCCTTGGGAAGTTGACTGGTAAAAATTATAACAGGAGGAATTTGCACCATGGCCGGAAAAGTAACGTTTCGCCAGGACAGATGCAAGGGCTGTGAGCTCTGCGTAAGCGTCTGTCCAAAGGGAATCGTCGTGATCGACACGGAGATCACCAATCGTAAGGGCTATCATCCCGCAACGGTAAAGGAGATGGAGAAATGCATCGCCTGCGCCAGTTGCGCAAAGATCTGCCCCGATTCTATTATCACGGTTGAAAAGCTGTAAGGAAAGGGGGCAATACACATTATGGAAAAAGAACTTTGGAAAGGCAATGAAGCCATCGCAGAAGCTGCTATACGCGCCAACTGCAAGTATTTCTTCGGTTATCCGATTACACCGCAGACGGAGGTTCCCGAATACCTGTCGCTGCATCTGCCCGAAATTGGCGGCTGCTTTTTGCAGGCCGAGAGTGAAGTCGCGGCAATCAACATGGTTTACGGCGCTGCCGGCTGCGGCGTAAGAGTCATGACCTCCTCCTCTTCCCCAGGAATCAGCCTTAAACAGGAAGGCATCACCTATCTGTGCGGCGCGGAGCTGCCCTGCGTTATCATCAACGTTATGCGCGGCGGCCCGGGCTTAGGAACCATTCAGCCCGCACAGGGCGACTATTTCCAGGCGACCCGCGGCGGCGGCAACGGCGACTATCGTACCCCCGTTCTCGCGCCCGCAAATGTGCAGGAAGCTGCGGACTATGTGCGTATGGCTTTCGATATTGCCGACATTTATCGCAATCCCGTCATGGTACTCGCTGACGGCATGATCGGCCAGATGATGGAAGCGGTCGAGTGGCACGACATTGAAAAGCGCGAGCTTCCCGATAAGCCTTGGGCGACCACGGGAACTCAAAATAAGCGTGAGCATAACGTCATCAACTCTTTGTATATTCAGCCCGAACCCTGCGCGGAGCATAACGAGCTGCTTGAAAAGAAGTACAAGATGATCGAGGAAAAGGAAGTCCGCTACGAAGAAATCAACACCAAGGACTGCGAGCTTCTCTTTGCCGCTTACGGCACTACCTCCCGCGTATGCCGCGCGGCAATGAAGCTGCTTGCGCAGGAAGGCATCAAGGCGGGACTGTTCCGCCCCATCACGGTATGGCCCTTCCCGTATGCGCAGCTTAAAAAAGCGGCGCAGCAGGAGAGTGTGAAGGCTGTTGTAGACGTAGAGCTGTCCTTGGGGCAGATGATCGACGATGTGAAGATCGCGCTGGAAGGCTGCAAGCCTATTTCCTTCATCGGCAAGGCTGGCGGCTTGGTTCCTACGCCGCGTGAAGTCGCGGACGCTGCCAAAAAGGCAATCGGGAGGTAAGGAATATGGCTATTGTGTATCAAAAATCCAAGGGATTAACAGATAAAGAACTGCATTACTGCCCCGGCTGCACTCACGGCATCGCGCATAAGTTGGTGGCGGAAACACTGGAAGAACTTGGCGTTATCGGCACGACCGTCGGCGTAGCGCCGGTAGGCTGCTCGGTTTTCGCATATGATTATTTCACCTGCGATATGCACGAGGCGGCACATGGCCGCGCGCCTGCCGTTGCGACCGGTATCAAACGCGTCTCTCCTAAGGGGACGACCGTTTTCACCTATCAGGGCGACGGCGACTTGGCGGCGATCGGTACGGCTGAGGTCGTGCATGCCGCTATGCGCGGTGAGAAGATCACGACGATCTTTATCAACAATGCGATCTATGGCATGACCGGCGGACAGATGGCGCCAACCACGCTGGTAGGTCAAAAGGCGACGACCTGTCCTCTTGGACGCTCCAAGGAACACTATGGCGAGCCGATCCGCATGTGCGAACTGCTTTCTACGATCAGCGGCTGCGCCTTTGCAGAGCGCGTCTGCGTTACGGATATTCCGAATCTGAACAAGGCGAAAAAGGCGATTAAGCATGCGTTTGAATTGCAGCAGCAGAACGCCGGCTTTACCTTTGTAGAGATTCTGGCCGCCTGCCCGACAAACTGGGGCAAGCCGCCCATCAAGGCGGTGGAGTGGCTCAAGGAAAATATGATCCCGTATTTTCCGCTGGGCGTCTACAAGGACATTACCGCGGAGGTGAAATGACATGACGAACGAAATCATTATTTCCGGCTTTGGAGGACAGGGCGTCATGGCCATCGGTAAGACCCTTACCGAAGCGGGCATGAAGGAAGGTATGGAAGTCTCGTGGCTGCCCTCTTACGGCCCCGAGATGCGCGGCGGCACCGCCAATTGCAGCGTCGTGCTCTCCCATGAACCGATCGTATCCCCAATCGTGCTTGAACCCAGCGAGCTGATCGCGATGAATCTGCCCTCGCTTATCAAATTTGAGCCGGTCGTGAAAAAGGGCGGCACGATTTTTGTAAACAGCTCCGTTGTAGATCAAAAGGTTTCGCGCTCTGATGTGCGCGCCGTCTATGTAGACTGCATCAAGATCGCCGACGAGCTTGGCAACGCGAAGGTGGCGAATATGGTTATGCTGGGCGCATACATAGAAGCAATGAAAAACCTATCGACCGATACGATCAAGGAAATGCTGGTGCATATGTTTACCGGTCCCAAAGCGAAGCTGGTTGATCTCAACATCGAAGCGCTCAAACGCGGCGCGCAGTGCGTAAAATAATTCTCTCACGCTTTTTTCGGAAGCGTCGATTTTTCGGCGCTTCCGAAAAGCCAAGTTTTCACCCAGATACCGAATATTGAAAGTTGAAATAGGAGGTCACCACCATGGCAGTCCAATTTGCATCCCGAATGGATGGCATAAAAGGTTCCGCGATCCGTGCGCTTTTGAAACTTGCCGAGCAGCCCGATATCATTTCCTTCGCGGGCGGTTTTCCGGCGCCTGAGTTTTTTCCTGTAAAAGAACTGGAGATCGTATCCAAAAAAGTACTTGAAGAAGATGGCCGAGCGGCATTGCAATATGGCCCAACCGACGGACTGCTTTCGTTAAGAAAGCATATCTGTAAGCTGATGGAGCCTCAGCACATCCATGCCGATCCCGCCGATATCCTGATAACGGGCGGCTCTCAGCAGGGTCTTGATTTTGCGGGTATGCTTTTTATTGATAAGGGCGACGTTGTAATTACCGAAAGCCCGAGCTACCTAGGGGCTTTGAATGCGTTTAAGGCATATCAGCCGCGCTTTGTGGAAGTGGAAATGGACGAGGACGGCATGCTTATGGATAAGCTGGAAGCCGCCTTGGAAAATAACAAGGATAAAGTGAAGTTTATCTATACTATTCCCGATTTCCAGAACCCCACCGGACGTACCATGACCATAGAGCGGAGAAAAAAGCTTGTCGAGCTTGCAAATCGCTACGGCGTTTATATCGTGGAGGATAACCCCTACGGAGCGCTGCGCTTTGAAGGGGAGATCTATCCGGCGATCAAGAGCTTTGATACGGAAGGCCGTGTAATTTATTTGGGTACGATGTCCAAGATTTTCTGCCCCGGACTTCGTATCGGCTGGATTTATGGAAAATCAGAGGTCGTCAATAAGTTTAACCTCATTAAGCAGGGCGTCGATCTACAGTGCAATTCCATGGCGCAGCGTGAATGCGCTGTGTTCCTTGACATGTACGATATCAACGCGCATATCAAAACGATTGTGGATACCTACCGCCATCGCCGGGATCTGATGATTAAGACCATGGATGAGACTTTCCCTAAAAACGTCTCGTATACGCATCCCGCGGGCGGATTGTTCCTGTGGGTAACGCTGCCTGAGGGTCTAGATTCCAAGCTTGTGTTTGAAAAGGCGCTTGAAAAGAAAGTTGCCTTCGTCGCGGGCGAACCCTTCTATCCCAACGGTGGGAACGCGAATCACTTCCGCATGAACTATTCGGCTATGCCCGACGAGAAGATCGTTGAAGGCGTAAAGCGTTTGGCGGAGGTACTAAAAGAGCTTGTCTGAAGTCGTTTTTGGAAATAAGGAGATATTCCAGTATTGATTGCCCGGGAAATATCTCGAAAAAAGAGCCGCATCCGCGGTTCTTTTTTCTTTTCGGATAAAGCACGCAAAATGATGAAAGCGAGGGTGCGACGACAATTCCAAACAATTTTTGCAGAACTGGGAAAGAAATCAAAAGAAGCGCTTGTGGTTTCGTACTAAAGGTGATACAATCGATTAAATTTTCAAATATTGAATAGGAGGACACATTATGCAGATCCAGATCTCAGAGCGCATGCGAAAGCCGGATTTTCAAGGTGAATTTGTAGACGCGATGCTCAAAGCAGCAACCGCGCCGGAGCTTATTTCCTTTGGCGGCGGCTTGCCCAACCCCATTTCCTTCCCCGTGGAAGAAATGGAAAAGGCAGTGAGCAAGGTACTTGAAGAGAACGGTGTTTGCGCGCTGCAATACAGCACGACCGCCGGATATGAGCCCTTGCGCAAATTTATTGCCGAGCGCTATAAAAAAATTGGCGCCGACGTCAGCGCGGATGAGATCGTGATTACCAATGGCTCTCAGCAAGCCTTGGATATGTTTGCCGCCGTGCTTACCAATCCCGGCGACGAGATTCTGCTGGAGCGTCCTAGCTATCTGGCGGCTTTGCAGACCTTTCACCTCTATGACCCGAAGGTGCTTACCGTAGAGCTTACCGACAAGGGCGTCAACTGTGACGAGCTTGCAAAGATTCTTAAAGAGCATAAGCCTAAATTCTTCTATGCGATTCCCAACTTTCAAAATCCCACGGGGCTTACCTACAGCCGCGAGACGAGGGAGAGAGCGGCGGAGCTCATCAAAAACAGCGATATGCTGCTCCTTGAGGATAATCCTTACGGCGAGCTTCGTTTCCGCGGAGAAGGCGGCTATTCCTTCAGCCATTACCTTGGCGAGCAGTGCTGCATGATGGGTACATTCTCTAAGACGGTATCTCCGGGTATGCGAATTGGCTGGATTGCCTGTAAAAACAAGCAGCTTATGCAAAAGCTGATGGCTTATAAGCAGGTCATGGATCTGCACACCAATATTTTCTGCCAGATGGTACTTGCGCAGTATCTTGCGGATAACGATCTGGACGCGCATATGACGAAGATCAAGGATCTTTATCAGCACCAGGCAGATGTGATGATGGCCTGCATGGATAAGTATCTGCCCAAGGGAGTCACTTATACAAAGCCAGAGGGCGGCATGTTTATCTGGGCGACAATGCCGGAGGGCGTGTTGGCGGTCGATGTACAGAACGCGGCGCTCAAACAGGGGGTCTTGGTCACGGCGGGCGATCCCTTCTACGAAAAAGATCGGGGTGTGCGCACGATGCGCTTAAACTACTCGAACAGTACGGATGAAAAGCTCGAAAAGGGTATGCAGATTTTAGGCGATGTCATTCGTAAGCTGATGAAGTAAAATTGAAGAAGCAAAAGCGGAACGGGCAACCGTTCCGCTTGTTGTATCTGCTTAATCAAGAAACTCCGAATGCTCGGTTTCATCGCTGATCAGGCGTTTTTTGATTTGGTGGGGAAGATAACGAATACGCAGCGGCTCTTTTTTGGGAGCGCCGATCTTTTCAACGTCACGACCAAGACGAATAAAACGGAAAACGCGTTTCGCGGTTTCGTCAAAGACCTTGCCTGCCTCGTCGGTGCTCATGTCCTTTGAGAGAGGAACCTTGACGACACCGACTGCGTCATCGGGATCGCGAAGGCGGTTGTCAGGATCAAGCCAGCCGTAGCAGGTTAAGGCGACCAGCGGAACACGAAACGCTGCGCAGCGCCTAGAAATACTGCGCATAGCCCGCCAGCCGAGACTGTTTTCGGCAGAAATATCCTCGCCGCCCGTGATGACCAAAGCTTTATTTGTGAGCTGTCGGGAAAAGTGAACGGCGTCAAGCATGGCTTCCACGGCATCCTGCCGCTTAACGTTTAGCAGCTCCATCGCATATTGCCCCAAGCTGTCCTCTTTGCCGGAGCACATGAGGATGAAGCGGGTATCTGCGATCGTGGGATGGATCAACACGGCGTCCACGCGCATATCGTGTTGCGGCGCGTCCAAAACCTCGCCGGACGCAGAGTAAAACTTAACTCCGAGTGCTCGCATACATCCCATACCCTTATCCGCAAAGGGAAAATGCGTAAGGTAGATGGTGCGAAGCCCCTCGTCTAGGGCTCTGCGGATTGCTACGCCGGTCGCATAGGAGCTTTCCTGCGCCTCGATAACGGCGATTTTTCCGCGGAGCACGCCAAACTGCATCCGCTCCGTCGCCCCGTCGATCTGAACGCTGCGCATACTCCCCTTTGCCGCGGTGACAAGTGCGGACGCACAGCCTTTTCCTAGCATAAGCGGCAGGGGATGAATATGAACACCGGGGAAAGAGCTTCTGGCGGCAAAGGTCAGCCGCTTGACCGCTTCAAGCGCGGAAACAGAGAGCATATTGCTTGGACAAAGCAGAATGCTGATGTTTTTGCCAATGTTGCTGCGACTGCCAAGGCTTTTGGAAACGCGCAAATAAAGCTCCGCATCTCCGCCGTGTAAATAACCATCCTTGCCGACGCGTCCGAAATAGATAGGCGGATCGATTGCACTTAACCGGTTGTTTTCCCAGAACGGCTGCGTGTGATTCAGATACATGCCAATGGCGGAATCCTGCTGCAGCTTATCGTAGATACGGCGCATACGCCGAAGCTTGCCGCCCATAAGGACGACCATATAGATACTCTCGCCGTTATGCTGCGCTTTTTCCATACCGCCGTAAAGCTCTAAACCCAGCAAATCCGAGAGCGTAAGCACGGAAAAAATCTCCTCAAAAACAAGGCGCTGTACCTTGTCCTCACGCACCATATTCAAAAAGTCAAAGCGTATGCCAAGACCCAGACGCTTGAGCTGCATAGCATTTCATCCTTCCGTGTGAGAGATCGTAACCATATTATGCCACGGAATGCAATACCAAGCAAGCGCTCATTCATCCTCCGAAATATTGGAGATGAGGCCATTTTCAAAGCTGAGACGATAAAGCCGCATCGTCTGTATCTGCGAACTGCCGCCCGAGGAAAGACCGATCACATGGCCGCTTGAATTGGAGAGCGGCGTGCGAACATCGGAAAAAGGACCGATAAAGGAAGCAATTTCCGAAAAAGAGAAGGCTGCCTTTAATTCGGGGGACAGATAGGACAGCGCCTCGTCATTGAAGCCTTCCCGAACGGCCTCGAAAAAAGCGACCGCGAGAGAGCGACTGTCCTGCGGATAGGGACGCTTGCTGGTAAAAAAGCCAATATTCGGACGCTGCGCTTGGAAGTGCGCGCCTATGCGCGAATAACGCGTTCGCTTTTCATGCCCAAGCAGGGTTGGAAGACGCTCGATACAGACCGGCGCATCCTCCAGAAAGACGGCGCTGCCTTTGAGATCGAGCAGCGTTTGCAGATCCGCATCAAAAAGCAGCAGACGCGCGCCGAGAGCACCGTTAAGCAATAGCCCCATCAGCTCTTCATAGGGTTTGAATTCTCCGCTTTCATAATCGCCGAGCAAATACCGGCAATAGGGACGCCCGTCGCGCTCGGCATAGAGCTGCAATTCGTCAGCGACGCAGAGAGAAAGCCGATACTCGCCGTATAGCGCCTCACATTGCGTTTCGGACAACTCCGAGGCTTCAAGCGGTGAATTGCCGGTCTGCAAAAAGAAATCATAAACGCCGCCTGGCCAAATGCACACAGAGACGTCCGGCATAATCGCGTCCGCAAGATTGCCGCCTTCAAAGTGCAGCTTGCGCATGATCGTATAACGTCCCTGCGACAGCGGCGTGATGCACACATAATAATTGCCCGTATCGGAAACGGGCATCGCTACATAGCTATTGCTGCCGCATTCGCCCAAAAGATGCCCGTTGACCTCGATCAATGCATCCGTATCGGTGTGAATGACCATTAAAGGGACGGGTGAAGTATACATGCTTGCCTCGCTTTCGCAGTGCCTGAGAGAAATAAATCGTATTTGTCAAATAGTATGAAAACAAATTTGCAAATACGACCGTGATGGATTATAATTTCTATAATATTGTCTATGGGAGGGTATCGGAATGATACGTCTTTGTGAGTTGATCGCCTCGCCGGAGAGCTATCAGGGGGAAATTGAGGTTTCCGGATGGATCAAGACCGCGCGTGAGAGCAAAAATATCGGTTTCATCGAATTGGGAGACGGTTCCTGCTTTCGCAGCGTGCAGATCGTTTATGAACAAAGCGATATTGAAAGCGAGGTAAAAAAGCAGTTCAATACGGGCTGCGCGATCAACGTCAAGGGTACGATCGAGCTGACGCCCGACGCCAAGCAGCCCTTTGAGATCAAAGCGGATGCGATCGACGTGATCGGGAGCTGCGAGGGAGATTACCCGCTGCAAAAAAAACGGCATACGCTGGAATACCTGCGCACCATACAGCACCTGCGGCCACGCACAAATACGTTTCAGGCGACGTTCCGTGTGCGCAGCGTCGTAGCGCAGGCGATCCACCGCTTTTTTGACGAGCGTGGTTTTCTCTATGTGCATACGCCGCTCATTACCGCCAGTGATTGCGAGGGTGCGGGCGAGATGTTTCAGGTTACTACGCTTGACGTAAAGGATCCGCCACGCACAGAGGACGGCGCGATCGATTATTCGCAGGACTTTTTTGGCCGCAGTGCTAATCTTACGGTCAGCGGGCAGCTTTACGGCGAGGCCTTCGCACTTGCGTTTCGTGATATTTATACCTTCGGCCCCACCTTCCGCGCGGAAAAATCCTACACGGGGCGGCACGCGGCTGAGTTTTGGATGATCGAGCCGGAAATGGCGTTTTGCGATCTCAGCGGTTATTTAGATGTGGCGGAGGCGATGGTCAAGGCGATCATCCGCAGCGTGCTTGAACGCTGCAAGGATGAAATGGAGTTTTTCAACAGCTTTATCGACAAGGGACTGCTGGAACGCTTGGATAATGTGCTGCATTCTGATTTTGCGCGTATAAGCTATACAGAGGCCGTTGACATTCTTGAAAAAAGCGGCGCTGAGTTTAAGTATCCTGTGTACTGGGGCTGCGATCTGCAAACGGAGCACGAGCGCTACTTGACCGAGCAGGTCTACAAGCGTCCCGTGTTTGTTACCGACTATCCCAAGGAGATCAAAGCGTTCTATATGCGTCTCAACGATGACGGCAAGACCGTGGCGGCGGCTGATCTGCTGGTTCCCGGCGTGGGCGAGATCATTGGCGGCAGCCAAAGAGAAGAAAGGCTTGACGTATTGGAAAAGCGCATTCTTGAGACGGGAATGAAGCTGGAGGATTACGATTGGTATCTGGAGCTTCGCAAATTCGGCGGTGTCAAACACGCGGGCTACGGTTTGGGCTTTGAGCGTATGGTCATGTATGTAACGGGCATGACGAACATTCGCGACGTACTCCCATTCCCGCGCACGACAGGCAATCTCGAGATGTAATATCAAGGCAAAAACACGCATACAACTTACATATCTACCCTGCAATAAACCAAAGCGATTGTGAAACTGCTTTGGTTTTTTATTTCCGCTCCAGTTGGGTTAGATTTCCGTATATGGGTAATACTAGTGGCAATACACAACATATGGGAGGCTGTATGCAGGTGAACTTGGAACATGCGGGATGGCGCAGCTCGGAAGCTGCGATACTATTTGACGGTGTCCGCGAGGCAAGACGCACGGGGCGTCCGTTAAAAGCGGTATTTGAGGACGTTGCAAAAGAAACGGGCAGAAAGCCCAATAGCATAAGAAATTATTACTACGCAAAACTCAAGGAGGACGACAGCTTGGCGCCAAAGGGAGAAAACGCGGCGTTTGTGCCTTTTACGGAAGAGGAGATCGACATGCTTCTTAAAAAGGTGCTTACAAGTCAGGCAAAAGGTATTTCTGTGCGCGCCTGCACGCTGGCGATGGGAAACGGAGATACAAAAGCGATGCTGCGATACCAAAATAAGTATCGTTCCATCGTAAAAAACGACCCTGCGCGTATTAAGGCGATGCTGCACAAGCTGGCGGAGGAAAAGCAGCCGGCCTGTGATCCTTATACGAGAATACGGCATAGCCGCGCGGGCAGACCTTCCAAGCGGAGCAGTCTTGTGGATGTTCTTAGCGGCGTCGTAAACGACTTGGATCAGGTGGACGGTTTGGATGTTACGGCGTTTTTCGAGAGTCTTGGCGCGCTCGCGATCAGTGCAAGCCGAGGCGCAAAGGCTATGCAGGCGATGGAAAATCTCCAAAGCGGAGAAAAATACATCCAGATCGAATCCCTGCGCGAAAAAGTGGAGCAGCAGGAGAAGGAGCTGTTCGCTCAAAGAGAGCGCTTCGGTGCGCTGCTTTCGCTTTATCGTCAGTTGATCGATGTAAACAGGCAGTTTCTAGGTATGACGGGCGTAAGTAAAATGTCCTCGCTTTCAAGCTATATCCATGACCTGGCTCGAAATGTCGAGGATTGCGAACGCACTCTGCCGGGGCTCATGTGAGCAAAGCTAGGCCATACCTGCCGAGCAGTGATTATTTGCTGCAAAGAATCGACGCGCTCACGCGGGAGTATGCGTTTCTCCGCGGGTATGATATTGGGCAGAGCGTGCTTGGAAGGCCGCTTCGCGTGATGGAGATCGGGGAGGGCGAAAAACAGATATTTGTCAGCGCCACGCACCACGGCAACGAGTGGATCACGGCGCTGCTTCTTTTGCGTTACGCAAAGAACTACGCGGAGGCATTCGCGACCGGCGGACGCATATGCGGAGAGGAGGCGGCTTTTTTGTGCAAACAAACGAAGCTGTATCTGCTCCCTCTTGTAAATCCGGATGGCGCGGACATTGCGATGGGGATGCTGGATGAACGCTATAACGCGATTCTGCTGCCAATGGCGAAAACGAGGCCGGATGTTCCATATCCATCGGGCTGGAAAGCAAACTTCAACGGAACGGATCTGAATTTGAATTATCCGGCGGGTTGGGAAATTGCAAGACGCAACAAGGAGAAGCAGGGCGTCGTATGCCCCGGACCGCGCGATTGGGTCGGAGATTATGCTTTGTCGGAGCCTGAAAGCCGCGCGCTGTATCTCTTTACGCGTATGCACGATTTTTTCACCGTGCTTGCCTTTCATACGCAGGGCGAAGAAATCTATTACAGTTACGGTGACAAGGAAGTGCGAGGCGCGCAAAGCTTGGGGCAAAAGCTTGCATCCGCGTCCGGCTACTCTCTTTCCAAGCCCTGCTATGCTTCCGCTTTCGCGGGGTATAAGGATTGGTTCATCCAAGCCTTTGCGAAGCCGGGCTTTACGATTGAGGCGGGTATGGGCTGTAATCCGCTTCCGCTTTGCAGGCTTGACGGGATATACCAAAAAACTGCGCCGCTCATAACGGCGGCGCTTAACGCGGCGGCGGAACTATAGAAGCGCCTCATAAAGAGATTGAAAGCTCTCCGGCGCCAAAGACTCCGCGCGCACATCTGCTCGAAGGGAACAGGCGCAAAGAGCGGCTTCGATCTTTTCCTTATCGCTACAGTAGGCCTTGAGATTATTGTAAAGCGTTTTACGGCGCATTTGAAAACAGGCGCGAAGCAGCGCTGGCAAGGCTTCGCAAAATGGACGGGAATTGCGCGAGAGCCGAATAACGCATGACGATACGTCGGGCTGCGGGGAATAGCTTTCGGGTGAGAGCGAAAGCACGCGGCTAACGCTGTAGTAGAGCTGCGAGAGGATAGAGAGCGGCCCGTATATGCGCTCGCCGGGCGCGGCAAAAAAGCGTGATGCAGCTTCCTCCTGTACCATAAACGTCATGCTTTCGATAGGCAGTCCGCTTTCCAAAAAACGAATGCAGATGGGCGTAGTGATATAGTAAGGCAGATTTCCCATTACAATAAAGCTTTTTTCGCCCAGTGCTTCGCATATAGCGTTTAGATCGCAGTGTAGAATATCTTGATTGTAAAGCAGGAGGTCGTCGGAAAACCGCTCCTTTAGAATCGCGCACATCGCGCGGTCAAGCTCGACTGCGGCGACCTTTTTCGCTTGAGGTATCATCTTTTTTGTGAGTGCACCAAGCCCGGGTCCGATTTCAAGCACGGCTTTATCCGTAATATCGGCGGCGCGTATAATGATATCCACCGCTGTTTCATCGACTAAAAAATTTTGGCCGAGCGCCTTGTTTGGCGTTATGCCATGCGCGCTCAAAAGCGTGCGCGTCGTAAGCGCACTGAGCATTTCGGCGCTTTTTTCCATATCGTCCTTCACTTTTTCAGCTTTACAAGTATCGTCATGTTGTATTTTGAACCCCAGCGCCTTGCTTCTTTTTCTGTATTAAACCAAATATCGATCGCGTTGTTTTTTGGCGAGCTGTAATTACGGAAAGCGCCGGTATCCTGCGCGCTGCCATAGCCATAGCCTTTGATCCAGATCTGACTTCCGTAAGGAATAAGCTTTGGATTGACCGCAATGGTGCCAAGCTTGGGCTTTGTGCCTGTCGCCGTGCGATTGCCCTTGCAGTACGCGGTGACACGGTAGAGCGTCATTTCGACCCACCCGTTTTTACCGGCGGTGGGTTTCTCCTTATATAGACGGGTTTCGCCGGTATAGCTGGTCTGATAATGGATCTTTGAGCCGACGCGGGTAATACGATCCACGGCAGGCTCGATCACGGTTTGATCGACCACCTCGCGTGATACCTCTAAGCCGTTCTTCGTAAGGATTCTCTGCGTGACCAGCTTAAGCCCGTTGGAGCCTTCTTGCTCCACCTGCTTTTTTTCGGTATACCATGAAGGATCTTTTACCGTAACGTCTTGAAAATAGAGCGTTTTGTTGGTAGAGGTATAGCAAACCTCCACGCTTGTGTGCAAAATGCGCATACCGGGCTTTATATCGGCAAAGGGAAGCTCGGAAAGCTCGTCGTCTACGTCGTAATGAACACCCGCAAGGCTTAATGCTTCACCGACGGTACCCTCCGTCATGTGGAGAATCTGAACAGAGTTCTCTGAGGATATTGCTATAGGGAAAGCGCGCGTGACCGTAACGGTATCTCCGTCTTGAAGAAGCGTATCCAGCGCGGGGGTGACGGTATCGGCTTCCAAAATCAATGTGCCGCTTTCAACTAAAAAATCCTCCGCCGTACAAGGCCAAATGCGAAAAACACGCGTTTGCCCATCGTCGTCAAGGGTAACGGAGATTTGTCCGCTTGGCATCATAAAGGCAAGAGCGCACCAGACCACGGCGCCGATGAGCGCCGCGATAAGAAGAACGTCCAGCCAGAGCCGATCGGGACGTCGATAGAAGTCTTTGCGAAGCACATTTGTCGTTGAGTATGCGTTCATACCTGTCATTTTACCGAATACGCCTTTCTATGTCAATCAAAGACATGAAGGAGCGGCAAAGCCTCATTTACAGTACCGCCGCGGGAGGCTATAATATAAAACATGAAAAAAGGTCGCTGCCTCAGCATGATTTTGTGCATATGCCTGCTTTTTCCCATGCTCGGAGGCTGTCAAGCCGTAAGCGCGGGATGCCGCGGCGCGGTGGAAGGTTTTTTGCAGGATATTCAGACGGGGGAGTATGCCGCCGCCTATGAGCTGCTGGCTTCAGATGTAAGAAACGATGGAGAAGTAGAATGCGATACCCGCATACGCAAAGACGATTTTGTTAAAAAGTACAGCGGTATTTTTGAAGTGCTCCAAATTACGGGCATAGAGTATAAAAATCTCAACATAAAAGAAGGGGAGCTACTCGCGCAGGCAAGCTGCGAAACGACATACCATTCGGCGCTGATCGGCGACTTTACCGAAAAATGCGATTTTACGGCGATACGCGAAAGCGGTCGGTGGTATATCGAGTGGTCGCCCTCCATGATTTTTGCGGATATGCGCTGGGGCGATACGGTGCGTCTTGCAAGCTTGAACGCAAAACGCGGCGACATCATGGCGGATCGGCAAGCCTTGGCGAAGACGACGGGGAAAATAACAATCTATGCCACCCCCTCCAAAATTGGCGACGAGGAGCTTTTTGTAGCGCAGGTCGCCCGTTTGCTCGATATGAATCCGGAAAAGATACGCGCTGCGCTGGGCAAAGCCTATGATGACATGGCGGTCTTAAAATCTTATTATACCGACCAATTTGAAACTTCGATCGAGCAGCAGCTTCTTTCCATTGATGGAATCGGCGTGGATTACGGCAACTATGGCACACAGCGCGAATATCCGTTTGGCAGTCTCATGGCGCACTCGCTTGGTTATGTGGGAGCGATCGATGAGGATCAAATTACAAGCCTGAACGAAGGGCGCGATGAAGCCGACGGTTTGTACAACAGCGACTCTATCGTGGGAAAACTGGGACTTGAAAGGCAATATGAAACGCTTTTGCGCGGTAAAGACGGTGAGATCATCTATATCCGTACAAAGGAGGGTACGATTCGCCGTACCTTCTACAGACGGGACGCACAGGACGGAGAGGATATTAACCTCACCATCGATCTTGCGCTGCAGCAGGAGCTTGAGGAGCTGCTCGAGCTTGCTCTTTACGGCGATACGACGGCGGCGGCGGTCGTCGTTATGAATCCGGTGAGCGGCGCTATTGATGCGATGGCCTCGTTTCCAACTTATGATTTGAACCTTTTTGCAAGAGGAATCAGCAAAAAGGATTACAATACGCTGATCAACATGAATAATAAGCCGCTGATCAACCGTATCACGCAGGGGCTTTATCCCCCCGGCTCTACAATGAAGGCGTTTACGGCGGCAGCCGCGCTCGATTTGGGCGTTTTGACGCCGGACTATGCGTTTGATGAAAGCCAGATTGAAAAGGATTATTGGGTACCTGACGGGTATGGACAGTGGATATGGACGCCGATTAAACGCACGCATATCAACTACCCGATCACAGGGCCGTTGAATATGCGAAAGGCGCTTATCCATTCGGATAATATTTACTTTGCAAACGCGGCTCTGCTGCTTGGCTGGGAGCCGTTTCGGGATTATATGGAGAATATTGGGTTTACAGAAAAAATGCCCTTTGATATTTCCGTAGCGCAGCCGCAGCTTGTCAATGAAGAAACCGAGATGAATTATAAACTCTTAGCAGATAGCGGATACGGGCAGGGCGAGATATTGATTACGCCGCTTCAGCTTGCCGCGATGTTTTCCTGCTTTGCCAATCACGGCAATATCATTGTGCCGCGACTGATCGAAGGTACCTATAGGGCAGATGGTTTTCGCTATAGGGAACAGGAACAGTCGCAAAGCGAAATATGGAAAACGGGCGTTGTCTCCTCCGATGCGATCATAACAATTACGCCGATGCTTGAGGATGTAGTCGATCCAAGCATCAACGGAACGGGACGGAATCTGAAGGTTAGAAGCTGTAAGGTAGCGGCAAAAACAGGCACGGCAGAAATCGGCAGCGATAAAAGCCGCGAAATATCGTGGTTTGTCGGTTATCGCGTCAATGTGCCGGACGAGCAGGCGCGCTTGGTTTTGGTTATGGTTGAAATTCCCACGGGCGATGATGAGCTAAATACCATAAAATTCGAGATCGCCAGACCTATGCTGGAAATTCGAGATCAATAAATAAAAGAAGTCAAAATGCCGCGCACCCATATCTGGGCATGATCCTTATAAGCGGTATGAGCTTTTGCCGGCTCAAGCCAGGTAAACCCGCGGCACATCGACATTTCCGCTTAATGCTGCTTCCGTCAGGATCTGACATGGTTCACAGATGCCGATTGCACGGGACCCGGCCGTCAACGCCGTAAAAGAACGCCAGCCTTACAAACACCAGCCGCAATATGGGAATTCAGCCCTGCTGTAGCGGATTGCAGGTACAGGGCACCGCTGACTCCCCACCTAGCGCGGCAAACATTTTGACTGTTTCTTATTTTACATGCTTAAAGGCATAATTGCAACCGCGAGAATCGAACTGGAAAAGAAAACCGCGAAGGAAGATGAAGGAGAAAGGCGAACAGCAAACTCTGGTAAAACAAGCGCCGACACGATATAATATTCTTTAATCGTTCAAGGAGGCAGACTTATGATTACTTCGCATATCTTTGGAAAGACGGAAAACGGGCAAACGATTACTTGCTATTGCATTCAAAACAAGAAGGACTGTATCGCCGAGATCATGGATTACGGTTTGACTCTGCGCAAGCTTATTGTGCCGGATGCCGCCGGATGCATGAGTGACGTCGTGCTTGCTTATCCCCAAGCCGTCCATCCGGGCGAAGGGGGCTACATCGGAGTGACGGTCGGACGCGTTGCCAACCGCATCGCGGGCGCCGCGTTTGAGCTTGACGGGAAAACCTATCATGTAACGGCGAACGAAGGGGAAAAATGTCTGCACGGCGGCTATGAATTTTGCGAAAAGCTGTGGAAGGTCGAACCCGATGGCGAGAATACGATCGTGGCGAGCTGCGTGAGCGAAGACGGCGAGGACGGGTTCCCGGGCAGACTGGAAACTACCGTGCGCATAAGCTTTACCGATCAAAACGAGCTGATCTTGCGCTATAGCGCGCTTAGCACGAAAAAAACGCCGCTGAACCTTACCAACCATGCTTACTTCAATCTACAGGGAACCGGAAACGTGCTTTCCCATACCCTGCGGATCGCCGCGGACATGATCAGCGAGGTGGATGAAACGCTGATTCCAACAGGAAAACGACTGGAGGTTACGGGGACTCCTTTTGATTTCCGCAAGGGAAAGCTTGTCGGCAAGGATATTGACGTAGAAAACGAGCAATTGAAGATCGGCGGCGGATATGACCATAACTTTATTCTCAAGGGCGAGGGCTTCAGAAAAGTAGCCGAGCTTTCAGCGGCAAACGGAATTCGCATGAGCGTAAGCACGGACACGCCCTGTATGCAGCTTTATACAGCGAATTTTTTGGAAAAAAGACAGGGCAAGGATCGAATGCACGGGCCGCGCATCGCGCTGTGCTTGGAGACGCAAGGTTATCCAAACGCCGTCAACATGCCTTCGGTTCCGTCGGTGATTTTGAATGCGGGTCAACTTTATAGCAGCAAGACCGTGTATGCGTTTGGTACATCAACAAACTGAGAAGGAGAAAAAAGAATGAAAGCTTGCTCATACTGCGGACAAAGTGTAAAGGAAAGCTGTACGGTCTGTCCGGTTTGCAAACGTGCCATTACAGCGCCTTCCGCCGACGCATTTCCAGAGCTTCGCAGCCCGAAAAAAAAGAATACGATAGATGCGGAGGAAGAAGCCCGTCTTGCAAAAGCGGCTGCCGAACGCGCCGAGCAGGAAAAGCTGGCGCCCGATCATCCTGAGGAAGAGCTGCTTTCTATTGGAAAGCAAAGCTATATGGAGGCCACAAGCAAAAAGACGCTTGCCGCCGCCGCTTATACCGGAATTCTTTTCTTTGTACCGTGGTATGCCTGCAGAGATAAAAAATATGGAGCCTTTCACGCAAATCAAGGTCTGGTCGTGCTGATCTTCCTGATCATAGGCGTACTTCTTAACTATTTTATTGGCGCTTCGCAGTTTGGCAGAACGCTTTGCTTCGGCTATTTCGGCGGTCTGTTTTATCTCATGATTCTCGGGGCGATACGCGGACTGCGCGGTAAAATGATACCGCTGCCGATTATCGGAGGAATTTCGATCATCAAAGCGAAACCGGAGAAGCGCAAAGAAGCATAGGCGGGATTCGTTTGACAGCAGATGCCAAATCGATTGGAATGCGAGGGTTCTTTCTACAAAAGGACGTTTTGCATTCCTACTTTTTTTTGTAGACGGACGTGGGTATGGAAAATCGCACGACTGACTTTTAGCAAACTTTTTTATTGAAGGAAGAATTTTTATGATGGTTATTAGCATATGCTATTTATTTTTCTTTTTCCGCCTTCTTTTTCAGCATATGACAAAAACCTCTATTTTTTTGCAACTTACTGCGCATGATACCGTGGGGAAAAAGGACTTTCCGGAATCTATTCATCATTTTCGATGAGGCCATGAATACATCTTGACAACTGTGCATGGACATGATACTGTAGCATCAACAAATGTAACAAATACTGTTACAGATGAAGGCCGCTACGCTTGCGCTTGTTTCGCCAACCGGAAAACATCGACGGAGAGATGAGCGCAAAAAGGTACAAGTATTTTCGTCCGCACGAAAGAAGAAGGAGAACACAATGCATTACGATACGCTGATCCTT
>CAZNJN010000004.1:20598-26965 GCA_964573365.1 uncultured Oscillospiraceae bacterium | reverse complement strand
CGGTGGAGATGTTTACGAATTTTTGTGGGACAAAAGTACGCACGTCTCAACATGCGGCGTATACGGAAACATATCGACGCCTTGCGCTTTGATAAGAGTATAGCCTCGTTCGGCAAGATAAGCACAGTCTCTTGCGAGGGTGGCGGGATTGCAGGATACATAGACAATTCGTTCAGCACCGCTTTGAGCTATGGCTGAAAGCGCCGTTTCTTCGCAGCCCTTTCTGGGCGGGTCGAGAACCAGCTTATCCGCATGAAAACCGTTTTGCAAGAGTTCAGGCAGCAAAGCTTCCGCATCTGCGCAGAGAAATTCGGCATTACCAATTCCGTTTCTTTGGGCGTTTTCTTTGGCGTCCGCTACGGCGGCAGGCACATTTTCAATACCGATAACCTTTTGACAGCGCCGGGAGGCAAGCAGAGAGATCGTACCGATGCCGCAGTATATGTCCGCAAGCGTTTCTTCTTTCTTCAAATCGAGATAGTCGATCGCAGTGTCGTAAAGCTTTTCGGTCTGTATGGGATTGACCTGTAAAAAAGACGCCGGACTTACGGAAAAACGCAGACCGCCGATCTCATCAAGGATTTCCTTTTCGCCCCACAACAGTTCAAAGCGGTCTCCAAAGATCACGTTTGTACGCTGGTCGTTACGGTTATGATAGAGGCTGGCAAAGCCGGGTACTTCAGCTTGCAGGCGCGCGATAAGCGCCTCTTTATGTGAAAGCTTGCCGTGCGTTACGACCACGACCATGACAGCGCCTGCTTTGCTTACCCGGCCCATGCAATGCCGCAATGACCCCATATGCGTTTGTTCGTCATAAACAGAAATATGGTTTTCCTGCGCCCATGCACGCACGCTTCGCGCAGCCTGTACGATAGAGGGGTGCTCAATCATACAGTATTCAAGCGCTATAAGTCTGTGGCTGCGCGGCGCAAAAAAGCCAAAGGCGATTTTACCGTCCGCCGCATAGGGAAAACTGCCTTTGTTTCGATATGCCCGTGGATTTTCCATGCCGATGGTATCAAGAAGCTCAAAATCAGCCAGATGACCGATTCTTGTCAGGGCGTCATAAATACATTGCTTTTTAGTTTTAAGCTGCTCCGCATAGGATAAATGCTGCAAAGTGCAGCCGCCGCACTGCGGAAAAGCATCGCAACTTGGCGCAACGCGCGCTTCACTTGGACGGATCACCTCAAGCAGCCTTGCTACCGCATAGGCGCTGGTTGTTTTGATCACAAGGGCGCGAACATCTTCCTGCGGCAAGGCACCGGGAACGAACACGGCATAGCGTTCCACCCTGCCGATCCCCTGTCCTTCGCTTCCCAGCGCGTCGATGCTGAGTGTAATGACGTCATTTTTTTCTAAAGGTAGTTTTTGTTGCTTATCCATTTGTTTTCACCTTCACATTATCCTGCCCAACCAGTTCGTTGAGTATATCCAGAACGCCTCCCGAAAGGTTGATATAGTATTCTTTTGAAGCCATCACGGTCTTTTTTGTATCCGCATAGTGGAATTTTACTACTACATTCCCGGGAAAACGCTGCAATATTCGGCATGCTTTTTCAATGCGTTCATCTTCTTTAGAGTCAAAACGCAGGTAAAGCGATTGACTTTGAGCAGCGCTTTCAAGCGGCAGCACGCTATCTACCAAAATTGTGTTTTCCTGTTCGTCGCGGATGTTCAGTTTTCCGTCGATAATCACCAGCTTGTCCGCTTGCAAAAGCTCGTTATACTTTGTATAGAGCGAAGGAAATACCGCGATCTCTATAGTACCCGTTAAATCTTCAAGCACGCCGTAGCCCATGATCCCGTTGCCCGAACGCGTCGGTTTTCCGCGCATCGAATTGATAATGCCGCCGATGCGCACTTTCGCATTGTCATGCCAATCTCCGCTCCCGTCCGCGACAGAGAGCGCGCTCGCCGTCGCGCCGAAGGATTTGAGCGCCTTTTCATAGGATAACAAGGGATGCCCGCTTAAGTATATTCCGATCGATTCTCTTTCCATTGCAAGCAGCGTTTTGTTGTCAAATTCGGGTATGTCGGGCAGCGGGATCGCCACGCTTGCGCTGATCTCCTCCGCGCCGGCTATGTCAAATAGAGATAGCTGTCCGTTTTCCTTTTGTTTTTTAGTAGCTACAGAAGCGTCCAGCGCTTGAGCACAGACGGAAAGTAGCTGTGAGCGTTTGGAATTTGTGGAATCAAAGCAGCCCGCTTTAATCAGGCCCTCGATTGAACGCTTATTCAAGCCGTCGATCCTGTCAATAAAATCAAACATGCTTTTATAAGCGCCGTTTTTGCCGCGGTTCTCAATAATGCTTTGCGTGATTGTTTCGCCCACATTACGGATCGCGGCAAGGCCGAAACGAATATTTTGCCCGTCCACCGTAAAGTGTGCGCCGGATTTGTTTCGGGTTTTGCAGGTGTAAATGTATTCCGTGATCTTATCGACAGAGCCTAAAAAACTGTTAATAAGCGCCGTCATAAACTCAACGGGGTAATAGTGCTTTAAGTAAGCTGTGCGGTAAGCGACTACCGCATATGCGGCGGCATGAGATTTATTGAAGGCATACGAGGCAAAATCCATCATCTCATCAAAGATCTTATTTGCCGATTTTTCGCTTACACCGTTGCGAACCGCGCCAGGTACGGTGATGATCCCGTTTTCTTCGATTCCGTGGATAAAGTATTGACGCTCTTTAGCCATGACCTCATGCTTTTTCTTTGCCATCGCGCGGCGCACAAGATCGCTTCGCCCCCACGAGTAGCCCGCAAGATCGCGAACGATTTGCATGACCTGCTCTTGATAGACCATGCAGCCATAGGTCTTATCGAGAATGGGGCGTAGCTTTTCCGTTTCATAGGTTACATTTTTTCGGTTTGCTTTCCCGGCAATATAGCGCGGAATCTGTTCCATAGGACCCGGACGAAACAGCGATATCCCCGCGATGATGTCTTCAAAATTATCGGGCTTGAGCTGCATCATAAACTGACGCATTCCGGCCGATTCAAGCTGAAATACACCGTCCGTATCACCGGAGGCGATCAGCTTAAAAATGGCTGGATCATTATACTCCATGGTGGAAAAATCAGGAACCTCTTTCCCGCCCTGACGGATCGCCTCAAGCGTATCACGAATTACGGTAAGCGTGCGCAGCCCGAGAAAGTCCATTTTCAGAAGTCCCAGCTCCTCTACCGTATCCTTGGTAAACTGTGTGGTGACGGCGCCGTCGTTCGTTTGCAAAGGGATATAATCGGTGATCGGATCTTTGCAGATCACTACGCCGGCTGCATGGGTGGAAGCGTGGCGCGGAAGCCCCTCAAGCTTCATCGAAAGATCGATCAGCTTTTTGACCTGCGGTTCTTTTTCATATTGAAGCTTGAGCTCCGATGAAATCTCCAGCGCCTTTTGCAGCGTAATACCAATCGCGTTGGGGATGAGCTTGGCGATTTTATCCACATCGCCGTATGACATGCCTAACGCCCGTCCAACATCCTTAACCGCCTGCCGCGCGGCGAGGGAGCCGAAGGTAATAATCTGGGAAACATGGTCTTCGCCGTATTTTTCGATCACATAGTCGATGACCTCCTGACGGCGTTCAATGCAAAAGTCAATATCAAAATCCGGCATGGATATTCGTTCCGGATTCAAAAAACGTTCAAAGATCAAATCGTATTTGATTGGATCGATGTCCGTGATATCCAGCGCATACGCGACAAGACTTCCCGCGCCGCTGCCCCGTCCCGGGCCTACGAATATCCCCTTGCGGTGCGCGAAATCAACAAAATCCCAGACGATCAAAAAGTAATCCACGAAGCCCATGCTCTTTATCACATCAATCTCATAGAGCATTCGCGCGCGGACATTTTCATCCGCCTGCGGAATCTTTTTGGTAAGCCCCTTTTCACAAAGCAGCTTGAGATACGCAATATTGTCCATCCCGTCAGGCGCGGTGAAGTTGGGCATATGGCGTTCACCAAAGTGAAACTCCAAATTGCATTTTTCGGCTATTTCGGCGCTGTTTTCGATAGCGTCCTGATACGCATAGAGCATCTGCCGCATTTCATCTTCGCTTTTTAGATAAAACTCCTCGGCTTCCATGCGCATACGGGAAACATCCTGCACGCTGCGCTGCGTTTGAATGCACAAAAGCACGTCCTGTGCCTCCGCATCCTCTTTGTTTACATAGTGGATGTCGTTTGTCGCGACGGTTTTGATGCCAAGTGATTTTGCAAGCGCGTCGAGCTTTGGCAGCACGGTCTGCTGTTCTATCAAACCGTGATTTTGAAGCTCAATATAAAAGTCTTCCTTGAACACGCGCTGTAAGCGCAGAGCAAGCTTCCTTGCGTCCGTATCGCGTCCTTGTAGGAGGTAGCTTGGAATATCTCCCGCAAGGCAGGCAGACAGGCAGATCAAGCCCTCATGGTGCGCTTCAAGCAGGTCATAGTCGATACGCGGCTTATAATAAAAGCCCTCGATAAACGCCGTTGAGGATAACGTGATCAGATTTCGATAGCCCGTCTCATTTTTGCATAGCAAAATCAGATGGGCATACTCTCTTACGCCTTCTCTGTCCGAAAGGGAGTGCGGCGCAACGTAAGCTTCCATACCGATGATCGGCTTGATATGCTTGGAGCAACAGGCTTTGTAAAAGTCGATGACGCCGTACATTGCCCCATGATCGGTAATGGCGAGCGCATCCATGCCCAAAGAGGCGGCTTTATCTACCAGCTCGTTAATGCGGGACTCACCGTCAAGAAGACTATATTGTGTATGCACATGTAAATGCGTAAAACCGCTCAAAGAAAAACTGACTCCTTTACTGTTCGTGTAAACGCAGATCCTCTGCGTACTCGGCAATTTTTGCGAAACGATGATTCAAACCGGATTTGCTGACATGCAAAATCTCCGATAGTTCCGAAAGAGACGCTTCGGGATTGTTGATCCGTGCTTCGGCTGCTTCAAACAATCGTTTGGGAAGGGTATTAAGTCCCCTCGTCTTTTGTATCAGCTCAATATCCACAAGCTGCTGCGCCGAAGCCTGCGCCGCTTTTTGCATATTCGCATCCTCAAAATTTCGTTGTCTGTTCAGATTATTGCTGACCGTTCTCAAAACACGCGTATGCTCAAATTCCATGATGCTGCCGGACGCGCCGAGCAATCGTAAAAAATCAGCCACCTTGTCGCTCTCTTTGATGTAAACGATAAAGCTGTCTTTTCGCGTGGCGACCTTGGCGTTAAGCTCGAAATGATTGCACAATGCGCAAAGCTCCTGCGCAAAACGTTCATGCTTGCATACGATCTCAAGATGATAGCCTTTCTTTGGATCCGATACCGAACCCGCCCCCAAAAAAGCGCCGCGCAAAAAGCTTTGCATCAAGGCGTCCGTCTGCGTATACTTTGGCGGAATGCTTCCGATGGAAAGCGGTTCGCCGTCCATGGGCAGAAATCCGGCGTCCTGAAGAATGCGGCGGCAATCAGGACCGGAAAAGCGAACCATCACGCTGCGTGAGCGAAGTCGATCCTGTTCGCGGATAGCTAAGGATGTGTCCACATCATAAAGCGAAGGGCCAAGCTGCGCAATGAGCTTCGCGACGCTATGGTTTTCCGTGATATACTGCAAGCCGATTCCTCTGCCTAAGAGCATGGAAGCCGCCGTATTCGTAAGCGCACAAAGCAAAGCCTGCTTGCATTCAGTTCCGCGCAGACGGTTTTTTACGATTTCATCTTTAGCGCAGGATGAAAAAGACACCTTTTCTCCTTATCTGTTTTGAATGTCGTTTTGTTCAATCACGATGTCGCGATGAACAATGATCGTATGGTATTGCTCCTGAAAACGGCTGCCCATCTCCTGCGCGGCGCAAACGGAGCGGTGTCTGCCGCCCGTGCAGCCGAAGGCTAACATCAATCTTCGCTTTCCTTCTTCGATATAGTGCGGGATCAGCCTTTGAAGCATAGTCGTAAGCGAGTCGAGAAAGAACTGAAAGCTTTCATCCTGCATGATAAATTCGCGCACCGGAGCGTCAATGCCGGATAAAAATTTCAAGTTCGGCTCATAATACGGATTTTTTGTAAAGCGCATATCAAATACGCAATCCGCTTCGATCGGTATGCCGCGCTTAAAGCCAAAGCTTTCAAAAATCAGCATAAGGGAATCATCCGCATCAAAGGTGATGATCTTTTCAAGCTGGCGCATCAGATCGATCGGCGTAAGGTTTGTCGTATCGATCACATATTTTGCGCGATGCTGCAAAGAAGATAGCAGCTCCCGCTCCCGCTTGACCCCCTTTTTGACGTCCTCGCCCAATGGATGCGGACGTCTTGTCTCGTTAAAGCGACGTTCAAGGATTTCATCGCGGCAGTCGAGAAATA
>CAZNJN010000004.1:0-20588 GCA_964573365.1 uncultured Oscillospiraceae bacterium | reverse complement strand
TACGATATCATATTGCACTTTGCTCGCGTCAAGGAGCTGCATAGCGTCGTTGAGGTCGTTCCCCAGCATATTCTCGCGGCTGTCAATCACCACAGCCGCCTTTTCTACCGGCGTCGCGGCACGTTCGCAAAGGCGAATGAAGTTGGGCAGCATTTCACACGGCAGATTGTCCACGCAGAAAAAGCCTACGTCTTCTAAGCGTTTGAGAACATTAGTTTTACCCGCGCCGGACATTCCGGTCACGATCAATAGATACACGACTCATCCCCTGCCTTTCCGCCCGCATATTTGATTTCGCACTCTAGCCTTACGCCGCTGCTTTCAAATACGCGTCTTTGAATGGTGCGGATCAACTCCGCCACATCTTTACAGCACGCGCCGCCTTTATTGATGATAAAACCCGCATGTAACTCGCTGACCTGCGCACCGCCGATGCTGTAGCCTTTCAGTCCCGCTCTTTCGATAAGTGCGCCCGCAAAGTTGCCCTCGGGACGTTTGAATACGCTGCCCGCGCTTGGGTATGACAGCGGCTGTTTCGCGGTGCGGCGCGCGGCATACTCTTTCATTCTCTGCTCCGCGCCTCCATCATCCGCATTTAATTTGAAGCAGGCGCTTACAACAATACGCGCAGGCGCGCGATACGCGCTGAAGCGATATCCAAAATCGTCCACGTTTGGTACAGCGGTTAGGAGCTTGCCGTTCTCAATATAGCTTACGCTTGCAAGTACATCACTGATCTCGCCGCCGTAGGCTCCGGCATTCATCGCTACGGCGCCGCCGATCGTCCCGGGAATGCCGTTTGCCCATTCTAGGCCGGAAAAACCTTTTTTTACGCTGTCCCTTGCGGCAGAGCTTAACAATACCCCGGCGCCCGCAAATAAAAGGTTCCCTTCATACCGTATGAAATTATTGTATTGATTCAGGCAGATTACCGGTTCCTCGACACCCTCGTCGCTGACTAAAAGATTCGTTCCGTTTCCCATGATAAAGGGGCTGATCTTTAGCTCCCGCGCAGTCTGTATGATGCGCAAAAGCTGATCCTGAGAAACCGGAAACAGAACGTCCGCAGGGCCGCCGATATGAAAAGAGGTCAGCGTTTTCATAGGTAAAGCGGAACGACATTCAATATCGTCAAGGCATGTAAAAAACTCTGAAAGATTTTGGCGCATGTTTCCTCCCCGCAGATCATTCACTCGTGACTATTTTACTTGATTTTATTCGCCTTAACAAGGCATATGCAAAAAACGCTTGAACTAAAAAGAGCCCGGCTAGCCGGGCTCTCACAATACATATTCAAAGCAAGCAGAAAAGTATGATTTCGGTGTTTTTATTTGGAGGAAAAACAATGAAGAAACTCTGCTTTGCCTTGAATACTGAATCTATCTTTCCTCTGTCATTATGATAGCATGGCAAGGTGCAAAGCGCAAGCCTTTTTTACAGATTTTTCCTTGATTTTAAGGGAAAAATGCAATTTCCATATTGCATTCATAATTCTTCCACGCTTTTAACAAAAACGGGTGTAAAAGAGGCGTCGGCAGACGACAATTCTTGCATATAGACGTTTGTAAAGCCAAGCAAGAAACAGTATTCCAGCGCACGGTCGTATTCCCGCTGCAAAAGCTTGCGGTTGAGCGGCGGCACATTGCAGGCAATATGATACGGTACATATTGTCCCATCAAGGAAAGGTAAAGACCCTTCGGATAGTTAGCGGCGAGATAATCAAGCACACGTCTGCTTTCGGAAACCGCACCCGGTAAAACAAGATGGCGAATCAACAGCCCGCGCTGCGCAATGCCGGAGTCGTCAAGCTGCAAAAGCCCGGTTTGCCTGTACATTTCTCTGATTGCGGGCGCGGCAAAGGTAAAATAGTCCTCGCAGGCTGAGTAAGCTTTGGCAATAGACGGCGTAACATACTTGAAATCCGGCAGGTATATATCGATCAAACCGTCAAGGCGGCGCAGCGAGTCAAGCGTCTCATACGCGTTGGTATTGTATACGATGGGAATGTGAAGTCCCTGCTTTTTTGCCGACTCCAGGGCGGGAATAATGGTATCAAGGTGAGGCGTCGGCGTGACCAGATCGATCGTATGCGCTCCCTCCCCCTGTAAAGAAAGCATCAGCGCAGCTAGAGCGGCGCTGTCATAGGCGATCCCCTCCATGTGATGATTGATCTTATAATTCTGGCAGAAAATGCAGTTTAGGTTGCAGCCGCAAAAAAAGACGGCTCCTGCTCCCCCTGCGCCGCTTATGCAGGGTTCCTCCCATTGATGGAGCATAAAGCGGGCGATAACAGGCTGTTCACCCGCACCGCAATAGCCCGGGCGTACAGTCCGATCGGCGTTACACGCTCTTGGACATAAATTACAGCGCGTCATGCTTTTTCTTCTTCTCTTTTTCTTTTAGCACTTCAAAGGGCGCGTCGATCATTTCGGCGGGCGTTTTTTCCGCGGGTTTTTCAATGTCGTGAATGCCGACATGACGTTCAGCCGGTCCAAGCTGAATGGCGTTAGAAACATACCTCTTGATCGTAAGGGTAAAGCAGGTTCCCTTCCCGATTTCGCTGTCTACCGTGATGCTTTCGCCCAGCTTTTCCATAATGTAGCTGGCGATCGAAAGTCCAAGACCCGTGCCGCCTTCGTTACGAGATTTATCAACCTTATAAAATCTTTCAAATACATGGGAAAGATCGTCCTTGGGAATCCCGCAGCCCGTGTCGCGCACGCTCAGCAGCAGCCTTTGTCCGTTGCGCAGCGAAATCGTTATGCTTCCGCCCTCCGGTGTATAGCGCATCGCGTTGTCCAGAAGAATAATGAGGATCTGCTCAATACGGTCTGGATCGGTCAAAGCGTCGGGTGTGTCCATCGCATCTACGATCAGTTCGATCCCATGCTGTTTGGCTGTGGCGGAATAGCTTACCGCCACATCATTGATCAACTCATGCAAATCGACACGGCTAAGCTCCATATATTCAGTGCCTGCCTGTAGTCTGCTAAGCATCATCATATCCGAGATCAGGCGTGACAAGCGCAGAACCTCATGAAGCATGATCTTATAGTAGCGCTGCTGATCTTCCTCACTTTGCACCATTCCGTCGGCAAGCGGCTCGAGCAGTCCGCGTATCGCGGTAAGCGGAGTACGCAGCTCATGCGAAACATTTGCAACGTATTCCCGCCTTGTCGCCTCCAGCCTTTCCATCTCCGTCATATCCTTAAAAAGACCGACAACGCCCGTTCTTTCTTTTTTATCGTTTTCAACGGGCGAAATGGTGATCCAAAGCGCTTTTTCTGAGGGCGTGGTATAGGTGATGGTTTGCGTTTCACCGGTTTTATAGACCTCTTCAAACGCTTTCCAAATCGTAGGATCATCGATCAGCTCGTAGGGCGTCTGAACATTGATCGCACCAAACATTTGCATAAGCGCAGTGTTGTAGTGCGTGAGCATATTTACGCGATCCGTAACGGCGACGCCGTCGGTGATGCTTTGCAAAATCGCGTCAAGCTGATCCTTCTCCGCGCTGAGTTGAAAAATCGTCTGTGATATGGTATCGCAAAGCGTATTAAGCGCACGCGAAAGGATGCCGATCTCACCGGAAAACTTTTCATCCACCCGTACATCAAAATGTCCCTTTGACATTTTAATCGCGGCTTCGCTCATGTTATGCAGCGGATCGGTGATTTGTTTAATGCTGAAATAGCATAAAATCGTGATCAAGGGTACGACAATCACACATACGAGCAGCAGCATATTCCCAAGCCTGTCCGTAAAAAGCAAAATATCGTTTTTTGTCACGACGTCCTGCTCAATCTGAGAATAGATATGCTGGCTGAAATAATTATAACCCGAAAGCGTCATAAAAGAAGCAACCATCAAAGCAACGATCAAGAAACGCCTGAGAACTACGCTGCGCATTTATTCAACCTCAAATTTATAACCCACACCGTAAATCGTTTTGATGCTCCAGTTTAAGCCGGTGTTATCAAGCTTCGCCCGTATCCGCTTGATATGCGTATCAACGGTGCGCGTTTCACCGGCAAAGTCATAGCCCCACACTTTATTGAGAAGCTGCTCGCGCGTAAAAACCTGTCCGGGATTAGAAGCAAGCATATAAAGAATCTCGATTTCCTTCGGCGTGCAGATGATCGGCTCGCCGCGCAGGGTTACGGTATAGCTTTTGATGTCGATCACGAGCTGATCCGCTCTGATGCAGCCGTCATCGGGATCCTGCTGTTGCTCGCTGGTGCGGCGCAAAACCGCCTTGATGCGCGCCACGACCTCGCGCGGGCTGAAGGGCTTGACGATGTAATCATCCGCGCCCAGCTCCAGTCCTAAAATACGGTCGATCTCCTCACCCTTCGCGGTAAGCATGATAATGGGTACATGCGATTCTTTTCTGATCTGCTTGCATACGTCAATGCCGGACATTTTCGGCATCATGATATCAAGCACGCAAAGAGAGATTTCCGTGTTCATGGCGGCAATTGCGGCTTCTCCGTCAAATACGTCTACCGTTTCGTATCCTTCGGATTTCATGTAGATGCCAAGCGATTCATGTACGATCTTATCATCGTCGGCGATCAGTATTTTTGTGCTCATTTTTTATGTCTCCTCTTTCGCAAGTCAGCGCGGTTCTGCGTTAATCTGCGGATTTTACATGATCTTTCCAGTTCATATAGTATAGCATAAGCGGCGATGTTAGCAAACCGCCGCATAAAAAGTATCTCATTTCATTTTTTGGAGCGTAAAGAAGAACGATACAATGCCCTTGCTGCTTTTTACATTGATGTCCTCATGCAAAAGTGTCATGATCTCTTTGGCAATCGCCAGGCCAAGACCCGTTCCTCCGCCCGAATGGGAACGATCCACCTTATAGAAGCGTTCAAATACATGCTCGGCATCCGTTTTCGCGATCTCGCCGCTGTTTGAAACGGTAAGCAAAAGCTTTTCGCCCTTATCCTCTACCGTAATATCGATTTTTCCGCGGGCGTCGGCGTGCGTGACGGCGTTGTCTAGCAGGGCGATGAGCACTTGCTCTGCACGGTCGGGATTGGAATAGGCAAAGGGACAACCCTCATCTATATGAACCTCGATCTGCTGATTCATTTCCTGCGCGCCCGCAAGATATCTGTCGGCAACATCGTATACCATATCGTCCACGGAAAACTTTTGCTTTGAAAGGGCAATACTACCCGATTGTAGGCGGGAAAGCTCAAGAAGGTCGTCGATCAAACGGGAAAGGCGGATGGATTCCCGAAGGATATAGCCGTAATAACGCTGGCGGTCGGCATCGGTTTTGATTAAGCCGTCGTTGAGCGCGTCGGCAAGGCTTCGTATCGAAGCCATGGGGGTGCGAAGCTCATGGGATACGTTGGCGACGTAATCCTTACGGGTCTGTTCCAGGCGAGCGCTTTCGGAAATATCCTGTATCAGAGCGACGACGCCTTCGATTTTTCCTGTTTCATCCTCGGTAAGCGCGGTAGCGGTACAGCGCAGAGTCGCTTCGCCGCAGATTAAATCGTCTACGCTTCGAGAACATCCGTCTTCCAAAACCGAATGGATCGTGGGCGCGAGTGAACAAAACGCATCCAAATTTTGCAGCGAATCCTCTGTTTCACCGCCCAGAAGCTTGAGCGCGGACGGATTATACTGAATGACCTCCCCCTCCTCGTCAAAGCCGATGATGCCTTCCCCAAGGCCAAAGAGTACCGCCCGAAGACGATTTCTTTCAAAGGTTAGATCATCGATCGTTTCAGAAAGCGCTTTTGATAGGTAATTGAGCGCCCGTCCAAGCTGCGCAAGCTCACCGTCGCCGACATCCTCGGCGCGGGCGCTGAAATCTCCGCAGGCCATGGCGTCGGCGGTGCGTATCATCTGATCAATCGGTCTTGTCAAGCTGCGAGAGCCTATATATGCAGGAACGATCATAATGACCGTTACCACCAGCATGCTAATGATCAGCGCGTAGGTCAGACTTTGCAGCGCCGTAGACAGTTCCTTGATAGGCTTAATCATAAATACGACGCCTATGACCTCGTTGCCGTTGCTGTCAAAGACCGGCTCGCCCAAGATTACGCCGGCGCCGTGCAAGGTACCATTGGTATAATAGCTTTTTCCGTCCTGTACAATCAAAGGAAGGATGCTGCCGGTCGCCTGCAAATTGATGTCGTTATTATCATTGGATTTTGGATATACAAAAAGATGGCCGCTCGCGTCATAAACATACAGGGACGCATCCCATATCTTATATTCAGAGCCGACCGCGCGCGAATAACTGGCTTGAGAAATCTCACCCTCCATATACTCGCGCGTGATGGCAGCGACATATTTTACGCGCGGTTCGATCTCCTTCACCTTAATTTCCGAAAAAACCGAAATGCCCGTATAATTAAAAATCAGCGCCGTAAGTACGGCGCTTAAGATGACCGTCAAGAGAATCAACCACATCATCTTGGAAAGCAGAGTGCTTTTCATGAATTTCCCGCCTCAAATTTGTAGCCGACGCCGTATACGGTCTTGATGCTCCATTCTGTATCCTCTTGGGGAAGCTTTTGCCGGATACGCTTGATTTGCGTATCCACGGCGCGCGTATCGCCGAAGTAATCGTAGCCCCATACCTCAGAGAGTATTTTTTCCCGGTCATAGACGCGTCCGGGATGTGCGGCGAGGATGTAGAGCACCTCGACTTCCTTGGGCGTAAAGGGGATCGAATCTCCGTCAACACGCACATCATAGCTGGAAATGTTGATCTCAAGCCCCGGATAATGCAAAACCTTTTGAGGATCCTCCTTCGCCGCGCTGAAACGGCGAAGAACCGCTTTTACGCGCGCCACAACCTCGCGCGCGCTGAACGGCTTAACGATATAATCGTCCGCGCCGAGCTCAAGCCCGATGATGCGGTCGATCTCCTCGCTTTTTGCGGTAAGCATAATGATCGGTATGCGGCTTTTCGCTCGCAATTCGCGGCAAACATCCGTGCCGGATTTTTTTGGCATCATCAAATCCAAAATAATCATATCCGGCTTCAAAAGCTCCGCTTTTTCAAGTGCCTCCTGCCCATCGTATGCCGAAGCAAAGCTAAAGCCTTCGTTTTCCAGATATACGCCTAATGTTTCATGTATGATCATCTGATCGTCGCAGATCAATACTAGCTGCTTACCCATATCATCACCTCATATGAAATTATAACCGCACAAGGAAAACTGCGCAATACCATAGGGAAAACTGCCATAATTGTACGAAATTATGACAAATTGTCATGTCGGATTAACGCGCACTATGGTATAATTGCGTTTATGAGAAAGTGTAACTGCAAAACTGGAATGCTCTGTGTTGCTCTAAGTCTGCTTATGCTGCTGCTTTGCGGCTGTGAGAGCATTGTCGTCAACGCTGACGCCCCCTTGAATACGATCTACATCAACGAAGTAATGTCCTCCAATTCTCATACGCTTGTCGATGAAACGCTTGGGACTCCTGACTGGATCGAAATATACAACGCCTCCAAGCAGAGCGTCGATCTCAAGGGCTATGGTTTAAGCGACAATGTCAAAGAGCCGCATAAATGGACGTTTCCCGCCATAAGCATCCCGCCGGGCGAATATCTTCTAGTTTATGCCTGTAAGCAGGACGCGCAGATGTGCAGCGGCTTCGCGCTTTCTAAGGGCGGCGAGTCCTTGTATTTATCGGACGCATTTTACAATATGCTTCAAATCGTAAGCCTTCCTCCCATGGAAACGGATATCTCCTATGCGCGGGATAAAAACGGCGAGTTTGGATACTGCGCGGCGCCTACGCCCGGCAAGGAAAACGGCGATGACATTGTAAAAAGCATGGGCGAGGTGCAGTATGCGGGCAGCGATTCTCTTGCCATCAGCGAAATTCTGCCAAAGAACACCGCCTACGCACAGTGCGAGGACGGCAAGTATTATCCTTATGTAAAGCTAAAAAACACCGCCGTTTCCCCCGTTTCACTCGCCTCCTTCTATTTATCCGATGAGCGCACGGAGACGATGAAGTGGCAGATGCCGGATGTTACGCTCGCGCCGGGCGCGTATGCGCTGATCTATCTTTCGGGAAAGGATAAAAACAGCGGCGAGCTGCATGCGCCCTTTAAGCTTGGAAAAGAAGATGCAAGTCTCTTTCTTAGCGATATGCAGGGACAGATCTGCTCCAGTATGAGCTGGAGTCTTGATTTGCCGGAGGATGTAGCCGTAATCGACAACGAAACCTATACCGCTTTCCCAATGCCTATGGGGGACAACGATACAAGAAGCTTTACAAACGCGGACTTTCATATAGCAGACTCCGCAGAGCCGATGCTGCTCAACGAAGTTTTGGTCAAAAACAAATACAGCATTACCGACGAATATGGTGAAAGAAGCGCGTGGGTAGAGCTTTACAACAGCAGCGATCAGAGCGTATCGCTTTATGGATACTATCTTTCCGATAACGAAGAAAATCCTCTGAAATGGGCTTTCCCCGAGGATGCGCTCATAGAGGGCGGCGCCTATACGCTCGTCTATCTTGACGGAAAAAGCGAAGCGCAGGAGGCTTTGCATACCGATTTTTCGCTTTCGTTAAGCGACGGCGTGATCCTTCTGACCAATAAAAACGGACTTTCCACGCAGCGATTCTACCTTGATCCGGGGCTTGGGGACAACATTTCCGTAGGTCTTGACGCAAACGGAGCGCTTGCTTATTTCACCACCCCTACGCCTTTGGCAAAAAACAGTACCCATGCTTTTTCAAGCATGGGTGAGCTGTCGCTTACGGATCTAAACGGCGTTTACATTTCCGAAGTTTGCGCGGTAAATGCCGCTAAAAGCGGAAAGGCGGACTGGATCGAGCTGCATAACGCCTCAAGCCGCGATGTAAATCTGAAAGGCTGGCACATCAGCGATGATCCCGACGAGCCTGATCGCTTCACCTTTTCGGATTTTACCTTGGAGGCGGGAGCCTACAAGACGATAACGGCCAGCAAAGAAAGCACGGAGCAAAAGGGCGTTACGGCGCCCTTTAACATATCAGCAAGCGGAGAAACACTGCTTCTTTTTGACGATACTATGGAGCTTAAGGATGTGTTTGAAACCGGTGCTCTTAGAAGTGGTATCAGCTCCGGCAGAACCAAGGAGAGCAGCTCGCGCGTTTTTTTCACCTCATCTACGCCCGGAGCGGAAAATGCCGCTCCCGCTGCCGAAAGCTATGCGCTCCCGCCGGTGTTTAGCAACACGGAGCTTTACCACGACGACGCGTTTCAGCTCTCGATCAAAAGCGCAAGTGCGAATAGCACCATCTACTATACCTTGGACGGAAGCAAGCCTACGACGGAGTCCAGCGTTTATTCCGAGCCATTGACCATTTCGGGCAACGCGATTGTTAAGGCCAAAGCCGTTGCAAGCGGAAAGCTGGATTCATTTATCACGGTCGCCACTTATGTTTTCGGAGTCAAGCATACGCTTCCGGTCGTATGCCTTTCAACGGACAGTGAATCCTTTGACCAGGTCTATTCGGTCATCGATCGCTGGGAAAAGGTGGAGCGCGAGGCATACTGCGAATACTACGAGGCGGATGGAAAGCTTGGCACTTGCTTTCCCTGCGGCATTCGCGTAAACGGCGCCTCAACGCTCCTGGCGCGGCAAAAATCGCTCTCCATCTTCCTACGCGGCGGCTATGGCGTGTCGCAAAGCAATTATCCGTTTTTTCCGGAAAGCGACGTATCCGTTTATCATTCTCTGAGTATACGAAACTCCGGACAGGATCGGGAGCGCGCGCGCATGAGGGATTCGCTCTTTGCAAAGACCGTCAAGGGCTTGAAAATCGAGACAGTCGAAACTAAACCTGTTATCGCCTATATCAACGGTCAATATTGGGGAATCTATGATCTGAACGAAAATCAAAATGAGGACTACATGGCGACGCATTACGGCGTAGATCCAAACGCCGTGGACATTATACGGCGAAACGAAACTCGCCTTGCCGGACAAAAGGCGGATATGAAGCGCATACGCGATTATGCGGTAGGCACAGACCTATCTGATAACACGAAATTTCAGCAATTCAGTGAGTTGGTGGACGTCGATTACTTTACGGATTATTTGATAGCCCAAAGCTATTTTGCAAACGGAGATATGTTTAACCAGAAATACTGGCGTTCACAGGATTATTCGGTAAAATGGCGGCCTGTGTTTTACGATCTTGATCTTGCGTTTAGCGCCAGCAACCCTACGCGCAATATTCTGCCCAGCTATTTTAAGGCGGAGGGCGTGCCTTCACAGGACGGGTCTTTGACCAATATGGATATTTTCTGCGGTCTTCGTAAAAATGCCGCATGGTGCGAGCATTTTTGTGAGCGCTATGTATATGTCGTCTACAATATTCTCACGCCCGAACGGATAACGGGTATTTTAGATGCGTATGCGGCGCAGCTTGAACCCGAGATGGATCGGCATATCAAAAAATGGGGCGATCCATCCTCCCTTTCCGCATGGAAAAAAAATGTAGAAAGTCTGCGAAGCTGTATTCTGGAAAGACGGGACTATGCGCTCAAAGCGCTAAAGTCGGAGTTTGGTATCACCGACGCGCAAATGCAGGCGTATATCAGCGCCGCGCAGCAGCAGAGCGCACAATCAGAATAGGTTCTGCGGATTGATCTCAATCTGAATGCGATACGTCTCTCTTATATAGCCTTGAAAAAAAGTATAAAGAGCATCCAGCGCCGTCTGGGTGCTTTTTGTTCGCGCCAATTTGATGAGCACCTGATAGCGATACAGGTTTTGCCGTCTGGCGATCGGCGCCGGCGAAGCATACAGCATCAAAAGCTCGCGTGGATCGCCGCCGTTATGTTGAATCGTATCTTTAAGCAGCGGACGAAGCTTGTTTGCGCATTCTTCGCTAAGCTCGCTAAGCAAGGCTGCATCCTCACCTAAAAACAGCGCGCGTGCGAAAAGCGAAAACGGCGGGAAAAAACCGTTCCTGCGAAGCTGAATCTCCTGCTCATAAAACGAAACATAGTCATGCCTGGCGGCGAGTGTAATGGCGGGATGTTCGGGCGTATAGCTCTGGATAACAACAAAACCGGGTTTTTGATCGCGTCCGGCTCTGCCCGCAACCTGCGTGGTAAGCTGAAAGGTTCTCTCCGCGCTTCTGTAATCCGGAATATGCAGCGTAGCATCCGCGGCGATGATGCCAACAAGCGTAACGTTCGGTATATCAAGCCCCTTTGCAACCATCTGCGTGCCGATCAATACCTGCGCTTCGCCGCTGACAAAGCGGTGCAGCAGTTCATAATGGGCGTTCTTTCCCTGTGTTGTATCTAAATCCATCCGTAGAGAGCTGGCGTTTGGAAATTGTTGATGAAAGGCTTCCTCTACCTGCTGCGTGCCGACCCCGAAATACTTAATGTAAGGCTTTCCGCAGGAGGGACAAAGCTTTGGAAGCTTTTGCGTATAGCCGCAGTAATGGCATTTAAGCCGCTCGTCATGCTTATGAAACGTTAAGGAAACATCGCAGTTCGGGCACTTGAACACATATCCGCAGCCTCGGCAGGAGACAAAGGTGGAATAGCCCCGGCGGTTAATAAAAAGAATCGCCTGCTCCGCCGCCTCTATGCAGCTTTTGAGTCTTTCCTGCAGGGCGACGCTAAAAATGCTGGTATTGCCCTGCATAAATTCGCTGCGCATGTCAACAATTTCCACCTCGGGCATGGGCTGATTGTTGATGCGCTTTTCAAGGGTAAGCAGTGTATACCGTCCATGAAGCGCCCGGTAATAGCTGAGCAGGGACGGTGTCGCGCTTCCTAAAAGAAGTACCGCGCCGCTGAGCTTACAACGTTTTGCGGCGGTTTCAACGGCATTGTAGCGCGGAGTGATCTCCGATACATATGAAAGCTCATGCTCCTCGTCCACAACGATAAGCCGTAGATTGGACAGCGGCGCAAAGACGGCGCTGCGCGCACCCACGACGACGCTAACCGCGCCAAGGCGTATTCTGCGCCATTCATCGTAGCGCTCCCCTGCGGAAAGACGGCTGTGAAGCACAGCAACCCGGTTTCCAAAGCGGCTGCGAAAGCGTTCCATCGTTTGCGGCGTAAGAGCAATCTCCGGCACAAGTACGATCGCTGTACCGCCCTCGTTAATAGCCTTAGCAATGGCCTGCATATATACTTCTGTTTTTCCGCTGCCCGTAACGCCGTGCAAAAGGAATACGCCTTCGCGGCGGTCAAGCCCTGCGCATAGCGAAGACAGCGCCGCCTGCTGCTCAGAAGTAAGCTGCTTTGCTTCGCTGCGCGTATAAGGCATATGCGCAAACGGATCGCGAAAGCTTTCATAACCCTGCTCAAGCAAAAACCCTTTATGAAGCAGAGATTGTATCGCGCTTGAAGCGCCCGGTACAAACGCGCAGAGATCCTGTATGCTCATCGGCTTTTTGTATTGAAGCATCAGCTCCATCACTGCGCCCTGCTTGCTTGAGCGGTAGCTGCCGTCTTTTTTGCATAGGGAAGCTAAAATCGTGCTTTCATCCGCATTGCTTTCAAGCATGACGGTACGAATCCGTTTTTCCTTGACGCGTCCGCCGCGAAGCTCCGACGGAATCATCAAGCGCAAGGCTTCGACAAGCACACAATGATACTGCTCTTTGATCCAAAACGCCAGTTCGAGCTGTTCCTTCAAAAAAGCGCTATAGGGTTCCAAGGGGCGAAGGATGGTCTTGATTTGATATTCACAGGGGGGGATTGTTTCTTCCAGCGAGAGGATCAGGCTTTCCGTAGCTTTATTGCCCGAGCCGAAGGGAACCAGCACCCTTTGACCGACGCATAGCTCCATCTCCTTTGGAACGCGGTAGGTGAACAGCCTGTCCACATCGGTATGTGCGATATCAATCATTACCTTCGCGTACAAGCAGCTCCCCTCCCTTCGTGATAATAAATAAACAGGGCGCCTGCGCGCTCTGCTTATTGTGTCTGTCTCTATTCTTCGTCGAATAGCCGGTCAAGAAGCCAATCAGAAAGCGCCCGCTTGGTCATCAGCCCGCTTTTTTCCGTTTTGCCATCCGAGCGGTAAAGCGTAACAGCGTTTGTATCTACACCAAAGCCCGTTTGTTTTGACTGTTCGCTGACATCGTTTGCGGCGATCATGTCGAGATTCTTTCTTTTCAGCTTTTCACAGGCATTCTTTTCTAAAGCTTCGGTTTCTGCCGCAAAGCCCAGCATACGCTGATGTGTTTTTCTTTGTCCCATGGCGGCGAGTATATCCTGCGTTGATTTCAACGACAAGGTCAAGCCGCTCTCCAAGGCATTCTTTTTGATCTTCTGCTCGCTTTGCACTATCGGCGTAAAGTCAGCAGGAGCCGCCGCCATAATAACAGCGTCGCAAAGATCAAAACGGGCGTTCACGGCCTCATACATATCCTTGGTGCTGATCACATCTACGCGGCAGACACCCTGCGGCGTCTGACAATGTACCGGTCCGCTGATCAGCGTGACGTTTGCGCCCCTGATGCTTGCAGCTTCGGCTATCGCATACCCCATCTTGCCGGTCGAACGGTTCGTAATATAGCGCACCGGATCGATTTTTTCCTGTGTCGGGCCTGCGCTTACGAGTATATTTTTCCCAAGCAAATCCTGTTTTCCAGCAAGCACGCGTAAGACCTGCTCTACGATTTCACTTGTCGGAGCAAGACGTCCGACTCCGGTATCGCCGCAGGCCAAAGGACCAACGGATGGTTCAATAAAGCGGCATCCATGTTTTTTTAAGGCGTCAATGTTTTCCTGTACCTTCGGGTGTAAATACATATTCGTATTCATAGCCGCGGCAATTAAAACGGGCGCCTTGGTCGCAAGCAAGGTGGTCGTAAGCATATCGTCGGCGATTCCGGCGGCAGCTTTGCCTATGAAATTTGCACTCGCAGGCGCAATTAAAAAGCAGTCCGCTTTTTTTGCAAGCGAAATATGCTCGATTTCCCACGGCGTACTTCGGGAAAACATGTCGCTCACAACAGGCGCGTGCGATAAGCTCTCCAAAGCCAGCGGCGTAATAAACTCCGTCGCGGCTTTAGTAAGAATCACCCGCACCTCTACGTCATGCTTTTTTAATTGGCTGATGATATCACATGCCTTGTATGCGGCGACTGAACCCGTTACGCCGAGTACGACGTATTTCACCTTGTATACTCCTCGGGAAACTTAATGTCTAGCTGATCTTGATACAATTCATCGATCGCTACGGATACCGGCTTGCGATTGCCGATTCTTTCCGGATCCTCCACAAGCTGACGGGCGCGCTTTGCCACGACCGTGACAAGCATGTAACGGGTACCGACTTTGTCCTGAAGCTCATTGAGCGGTGGTTTGTTCATCATAAGGTTTCTTTACCTCCTTGAAGTTGCTCTATAATATCGACATTGCGGTTCGTTTTCAATCTCTCCGCATTGATGATCGAGTGAATATCGCCCACGGCGGTCTGTAATACGTCATTGACGACGATGTAATCATAGTCGTTGATGTAGCTTAACTCTTTTGTCGCCTCGTGTAAACGTTTTTGAATATGGTCTTCCTTTTCCGAGCCTCTGCCGCGAAGCCTGCTTTCAAGCGCGCTCATCGACGGCGGCGCGATAAAGACGGAAACGGCGTCGGGACATTTTTCTTTGACCTGTTTAGCGCCCTTCACATCAATATCCAGTACCACGTCATAGCCTTGCTGCCGCATACGCTCAACGTATTCTCTTGGCGTTCCGTAATTGCTTATTCCAAAATTCTTCGAGTATTCGAGAAACAAATTGCTTTTCACCATCTCGTCAAATTCTTCCTGCGTGCGAAAAAAATAGCTGACGCCTTCCTTTTCTCCGTCGCGGGGCAAACGGGTCGTGACGGAAACCGAAAAGGTAAGACGCGAATCCTGTGCGAATAAGCTATTGCAAACGGTGCCTTTGCCGACCCCAGAAGGGCCTGAAACGATGATGAGAATACCTGCGCGCATATTATTCCTCCCGCTCTTGATTTGAAACGCGACCGGCTATCGTTTCCGCCTGCAGCGCTGAAAGCACAACATGCGCGCTGTCCATAATAATAAGCGCGCGCGTCCTTCTGCCATGAGAAGCGTCGATCAGCTTGCTGCGCTCGCGCGCCTCCTGCACCAGACGCTTGGCGGGCGCGCTATCTGGCGCAATAATGGAAATAATCCGCCCGGTCGATACGATATTGCCAAAGCCTACGTTTACAAACTTGACTGCCATATACCCGTCTTTCTCATTCGATATTTTGAATCTGTTCCCGAATCTTCTCGATTTCCGCCTTGCCGTTCAAGACGAGATTCACAATTTCCGTATCGCTTGCTTTTGAGCCCATCGTATTAAACTCACGGTTCATCTCTTGCACAATAAAATCTAGCTTGCGTCCGGCAGGTTCGTCACTTTTAAGCAATTCCCGATATTGGACTATATGACTTTGCAAACGCACAAGCTCCTCGTCAATGCTGGCTTTGTCCGCAAACAAGGCGACCTCCGTAGCCAAACGCTGCCGATCCACATCAGCGCCGCCAAGAAGGTTTTCTATGCGCGCCGCAAGTTTAACGCGATAGTCGTCTACCACCAGCGGCGCACGCACGGCAATTTTCTCGCGAATCGCTTCGACTTCATCGGCTCGAGCGTAGAGATCGGTAAAAAGACGGTTTCCTTCGGCAAAACGCATTGCTTTGAGTTCTTCAAGAGCACATAGCAGCGTGCTTTTTGCCAGCGCGCAAACAGCTTCACGATCCTCCTCCGCTTCGGCGATCTCCGTCACATCGGGTAAACGCAAAGCAGCGCACAGCGTAAGATCGTCTTTAAGCCCCAAGCTCTCATTGGCGCTTCGCGCCGCGAGAAGATATTGGGTAAGCAACGCTTCGTCTACGCTGACGGTTCTTGCGTCGTTGCGCTTGTTGCTGTAGTTCACATAAACGTCAATATGCCCACGCGAGAGCTTTTCCTGCATGAGAATACGCAGGGTATCTTCTAAAAAGCCTATATGACGCGGCATACGGTAGGAAAGATCCAGATAACGGTGATTCACGCTTTTCAGCTCTATGGTCATTTCGCGCCCGTTTTCGTTTCCGCTGGCGCGTCCAAAGCCTGTCATACTGCTTATCACGAGTTAAAACCTCCACTTTTTCAGCCTTTCAATGTTACCATAAAAAAGCATGATATTCAACGTCAATCTTAGTTTATCGCATCTCCTGCCCGTTTTCGCCGATCATGGCGAAAAAAGCATTTTCGTCAAGGACAGGTATTCCAAGAGAAAGAGCTTTATCAAGCTTGCTGCCCGCGCTTTCACCCGCGATTACAAAATCCGTTTTTTTGCTTACGCTTCCCGCAGCTTTTCCGCCAAGAGACTCTATCTTACTTTCCATTCCTCGCCGATCTAAGCTCTGCATAGTTCCTGTGACGACGAAGGTTTTACCGGCAAGGGGAAGCTCGCTCGCGTCTATTTTCTCCTCCTTCGGCTTGACGCCGTGCCGAAAGAGCGAGTTAATCTGCTCGCTGATCTTTGGATCGGCCAAAAAGGTCAAGATGCTCTCTGCAACAATCTCTCCCACATCGCTGATGGAAAGCAGCTCTTCACGCGTTGCGTTTTGAAAGCGGTCGAAGCTCCCGAAATGTTTTGCAAGGTCACGCGCAGTTTTTTTCCCGACGTTGGGAATACCGATGGCAAAGAGGAACGCTCCGAGCGAGGGCTGCTTGCTGTTTTCAAGCGATTCAAGCAAATGAGCCGTTTTTTTCTCGCCAAAGCCGGAAAGGACATGCAGCGAAGCCGCGTCGAGCTCGTAAAGCTCGGGAATGCTCTTTAGGCCAAGCTTTTCAACAAAAAACTGCGCCGTTTTATCGGAAAAGGTATCGATATCCATCGCCTCTTTTGAGGCGTAATGCACAAGTCTTGCTACGATCTGCGGCTTGCAAGAAAGCGAATTAGTACAGTAAATATGTGCGCCGCGCGCTTCCAGATGGGCGCCGCAGGACGGACAGCGCAAGGGCTTTTCGATCGCCTGCTCGGGCGTATCGCCCTCCACCGCGCCAAGGATCTCCGGAATCACCTCATTGCTGCGTCTTAGAAAGACCCGTGAGCCTATACCGACCCGCTTGCGCAAAATATCGTCGTAATTATTCAGCGTAGCATGGCTGATCGTCGCGCCTGCAAGCTCGACAGGCTCAAGATGCGCTCTGGGCGTAAGCTTTCCGGTACGGCCAACCTCCCATGTGACGTCGAGTACCTTCGTGGTAGTCTCTTCCGCTGCAAATTTATAAGCGATCGCCCAGCGCGGGAAACGCTCTGTTGCGCCAAGCACCCTGCGCAGGGAAAAATCCGTAACCTTGACGACCATGCCGTCGATGAGAAAATCAAGTTCTCCGCGTTTGTGCTCAAACGCTTCGATTGCCGCGCCGACCTCCTCGATCCGCTCGTAAAACGTGATCGCATCGCTGACGGGAAACTTGTTTTCCCGCAAAAAAGCAAGCATCTCCTCTTGATTTCGCAGCTCTTTCCCTTCGATATAGCCGATATTATAGCTGTACCAGTCCAGCTTTCTTTGCGCGGTCACGTTTGGGTCAAGATTTCTTAGCGCACCTGCCGCCGCATTTCTGGCGTTTTTGAGCGGCTCGTCGTTACACTGATTGTATGCTTCCAATACGGATAAGCGCATATAGCATTCACCCTGTACCTCCATCTCCCCTTTGAAGGGGATGGCAAGCGGCACGGAGCGTATCGTCTTGATCTGCGGCAGAATTGCTTCTCCGACTACGCCGTTTCCTCGCGTCGCGGCTTGAATGAGCTTGCCCTCAGCATAGCTTAAATTGATCGTAAGACCGTCAAACTTGTATTCAAGCGCATAGCGAGGTTTACTAAGTCCTTCGGCTTCGCAGGCTTTTTCGACTCTCGCAGCCCATGAATAAAGCTCGTTGAGACTGCGAACCTTATCAAGGCTCCAAAGTCTCTGCTTATGTGTATAGGGTAAAAAAGTATCGAGAATCTCAGCGCCTACGCGTTGCGTAGGCGAATCGTGCAATACGACGCCGCTTTCGCGTTCGAGCCTTAAAAGTTCATCAAAGAGCGCGTCATATTCGCTATCGCTGATCTTTGGCGCGTCAAACACATAATAAGCGGACGCGTAGTCGTTTAACAGATCGACCAATTCTCTCATACGCTCTTTGGTCATAATAAACTCCTTATTCTACGGGATGGATCGGCGCATAGGCAGCCGCAAATTTCTTTGTTTCACCGTTGTTAAAGTCGATCGATACGGTCATAGCATTGCCGCTTCCAGATATTTCCATAATTGTACCTTCCCCGAACTTGTCATGTTTGATTTTCTGATGCATGCTGAACTCTTTGGGTACTGCTTGGCTCAAAGACGCGGCGGCTGTGGCGGCGGCAGGCTTATGCATACCAAAGCCGTTGGCGGGCGGCACACGCACGCTGCGTTCCCGTCTAAAAAAGGAAGTCTGTTCGTTCCGCTGGGAATACTCATGGCCTCTTTCGCCTTGTGTCTCAACATTCACCGAAAGATCCTCAATTAACTCCGAGGGAATTTCCGCAAGAAAACGCGAGGGCTTGTTCCATGAATAGTTGCCGTAAAGCATACGCTGCTTTGTGTGAATAAGGAACAAATGCTCTTTGGCACGCGTAATACCGACATAGCATAAGCGGCGTTCTTCTTCCAGTCCCGTGTTGCTTAAATCATTGCAGGCGCGCGAGGACGGAAAGATATTATCCTCCATGCCGGGTATGAAGACGAGATTAAACTCCAGACCTTTTGCGCTGTGCAGCGTCATAAGCGCAACGGTGTCGCTGTCGTTTTCCATGCCATCGATATCTGCGATCAAGGCAACGTTTTCTAAGAAAGTGGAAAGCACGCTCTCATCATCTTCCGCGCTGTTCTCAAATTCCTTGATGTTGCCGATGAGTTCTCTAAGGTTATCCATGCGCGATTCAAGCTCGCCTTTTTTATCCTCCGCCTTGAGATAAGCCTCATACTCCAGCGCTGTGATCATTCGCTCCATAAAATCGGAAAGCGGCATGGTGCGCTGCATGGCGGTAAACTCAAGGATCGTATCCACAAAGGGCTGAAGCTTGGTATGTAGCTTAGGCGTAATCCCTTCGCCGGAGATCGCGCAAAGAAGCATTGGAAGGTTCTGCGCGTCGGCAGCGGCGGAAAGCTCCGCTACGGAGGTGGCGCCTATGCTGCGTCTTGGTACGTTGATAATGCGCGAGAGCGCCATATTATCCGCCGGATTTTGTAAAAGTCGCAGATATGCCAGCATATCCTTGATCTCTCTGCGCTCGTAGAAGCGCTGTCCGCCATAGACCTTATAGGGAATACCGTAGCTCACAAGCATCGTTTCAAGCACGCGGCTTTGCGAGTTCATGCGGTACAGTATGGCGCAATCGCTGTATTTTCGGCCTTCCTGCGCAGCGCTCAAAATGTTTTTGCAAATAAAATCGGCCTCGTCGCGTTCAGATGACGCACAATAGAGTGAGATGGGTTCCCCCGCTTCCTGCGTTGTCCATAGCTTTTTGGGTTTTCTCCCGATATTATGGCTGATGACCGCGTTCGCCGCATCAAGGATCGTCGCGCTTGAACGGTAATTTTGTTCAAGACGAATCACCTTGGCGCCCGGGAAATCCTTCTCAAATCCTAGAATATTTCGTATATCGGCGCCGCGCCATCCATAAATGCTCTGATCGTCGTCGCCGACCACGCAAATATTTCTGTGCTCATGAGAAAGCATTTCAATCAAACGATATTGCACATTGTTGGTATCCTGATATTCGTCAACCAAAACATAACGAAAGCGCTCGCGATATTTTTGAAGCGTTTCCGGACTGTCCTTAAAAAGCTGGAGCGTCAAAAGCAGCAGATCATCAAAATCCACAGCGTTCGCCTCAAGGAGCGCCGTTTGATAACGCCTGTATATTTTAAGTACAGAATCGTCGCTGAAGGCCTCGTCCGACAGGTAGCGTTCAGCGTCCTCAGACTTATTTTTTGCGTCGCTGATCCTTGCTTTGATCTCGTTTTTATTAATCTCATGCTCAGATATTCCAAGCTTTTTCATGATATCGTTAATAAGCGAAAGCTGATCGGCGCTATCGTAGATTACAAAGGATTTTTCTCGTCCCAGCTTATCAATATCCATGCGCAGGATGCGCACGCAGCAGGAGTGGAAGGTCCATACCCACATTTTTGAAGCTTCGCCGCCCACAAGAGCTTCTACGCGCTCGCGCATTTCCCCGGCTGCTTTGTTGGTGAAGGTAAGCGCTAAAATGGAGTACGGCGAAACGCCGTGCTCCATAAGATTTGCGATGCGGTAGGTCAGGGTACGGGTCTTGCCGGAGCCTGCGCCCGCTAAAATAAGCAACGGGCCTTCCAGCGTCTCCGCCGCCTGCCTCTGCATGTCGTTTAATACGCTCAAATCTAGCATAGCTTATGCGCGAAGCTCTGCGCCGAGCTTCTTGTTGAGCGTCTCAATAATGGCATTTACCGCGCCGGTGATATCATCATCGGTTAAGGTGCGCTCCGGATCGCGAAGCGTGAAGGTATAGGCCATGCTCTTTTTTCCATCAGGAATACCC
>CAZNJN010000003.1:24473-28418 GCA_964573365.1 uncultured Oscillospiraceae bacterium | reverse complement strand
TAAAAACCTGATCCTCTATCACACGGAGGATCGAAATATTGCAAATCGAAAAGCGCTCTATACCCAAGAAGGAAAGGCGTATTTTCATGGCGCGCTCTTTGTGCCAAACGACCTGGAAACCATCGAGCTTTAACCAAACACAAACGATAGCCTATCGATACAAATCGATAGGCTTGCACTTGCGCTTTATTTGAGAGAATACTGGAACAAGGCTGAGAGTACGCGCAGCTATGCGAATGATAAAGAAATGCTACTGAACCTTTTCGACACCGGCGATCATAATTACAGAGCCTACGCAGGAACAGATCAGACAGAACAGCAGCATACCGTGTACGCCCGACGCACGAAGAAGAAAGCCGCCAAGAAGTGCGCCTACGGCGTTGCTGAGCGTGGGAACGAGCGCCATCATCGCTTGACCGCGCGCCTTATCGCCGCATTGCATACGGGCGTCCGCATAGTACACGGAAACGGGAATAAACAGGGAATAGGAGATAAGCTGCGATACCACGGCGGCATAAAGAAAGCCGATGCTTGACGCAAGAAAAAGCAGCAGGGCTTTTAACGAAAGCATCGCGGAGGCGAAGGCCATAAGCTTTCCGCTGCCGAAACGCTTGCGCAGGCGTAAGGAGATAAGAGCGGTCGGTATCTCGCAAAGGGCGGTAATCAAGATAGCCGTGCCGAGCTGAGAACTGTCGCCGCCCAGATTTTCAACGATGCGCACCAAAAAGCTGCAGCTCATACAATAGGGAACGAAAGCGATGAAGGAGCCGATCACAAACACAGCAAAGCGTGGATAGCGCTTGAAAAAACCGCCGGAAAGGCTGGGAACCTCACCAAGAGACGCCGTCTGCGCGGGAATGTCGCGCCACAGCAGGATGGAAATGAAGAGAAGCAAAGAAAGAGCCGCCGCATAAGGAAGGGTAACATTCGCGCCATACCGCAGCGCCCAAATGCCGAGCAGATAAGAAAAACAGGCGTAGCCGAGCGAGCCGAGCGCGCGCCCTACACCAAAGTTTAACGGGATGCCGGCGGAAGCATATTCCATTCCAAAGGAGCTGATGAGAAATTGCAGCGCCATAATCAGCATCCACGCGGCGCCGTATAGGATCACGTCGAGCAGCGGCATAGCGAGGGGGAGCCATACGAGAACAAGGAGAACGCAGGCAGGGAAGGCAAGACCTACCGCCAGCTTTTTTGTTGTAATATGCGCGTACCGATCGGCCAGCGATGCAAGCGCGGGCTGTATCAGGGCTGAAAGCAGACCGGCGACGGCAATGACCAGACCTGTTTGGGCGCTGTCCAAGCCTAAAGCAAAAAGATAAGTCGCCCCAAAGGCGTAATAAGCCGCCAGCAGCGACCAGTATAGAATCTGAATCAGCGAATAGTGTATAGGATATAAATTACGGTGTTTCAGTGGAACGTCCTTTCCAAGCGAGCGGCTTGCTTCGATCATCAATCCATATTGCATAGCGCGGATGCGATTTTGCCCTATACCGCTCCGTATACTCGAGCGCTGAAGGATTTCTATACAATTCTACGGTATAACGCCTCTGTTTGCAACCATTTGCTAAGGATACACGCTCAAGACGACGCAAAGAAGAAAACATGGCCGTTTCAGCGCCAGATGCGGGTTGGTTCATGTCGCGGGAAACGCAAATCAGCTTCTGCTTTTGATGTAGCTTAAAAATAAATCTGCACAGGGAGAGAGCGCTTGATCCGTGCGACGCATGCAATAGAGCTTTCTTTGCATAAACGGATTTTCGCTGCGAAAAACCAGAATTTGCTGCTGCGCTTCCATATCGCGCACAGCAATCTCAGAGAGGATCGCGATACCAAGACCGCTGCAAACGGATTGCTTAATCGCTTCAATGCTGTCCATATAGGCGACAACGCATAAGCTTTGCGGAGAGATTCCTACGTTTACAAGAAAGGAATCCGCTTCCTTTTGCGTGGCGGAACCGGAAGTGCGAAGGATGAACGGCGTGGTTTTGAGAAGCTCCGAAGGAAACTCATCCTTTGGCATGGAAAGAAACGGTTCGCGCCTGGGCGTTATAATAACAAGGCTGTCGGAGCAAAGCTCCTCATAAGCATATTTTTCATTATGCAGCGCCATCCCCACAAAGCCCAATTCTGCTTCGTTTGCCAAAAGGGAAGCATGTACGCCCTCACTGTTGAACTCACGGATATTGAAGCGTATATATGGGTAGCAGCTATGAAAATCGGTAATCATATCAGGCAGCACATAGGAAGCCGGCACAGTGGAGGATGCAATCTCCAGCGTGCCGCCAAGAAGATCCGGATAGTGCTTCATGGAATCAAGCACATGATCCCGCATTCGCAAAAGGCCGTTTGCGTATTCATAAAATACAGCGCCCGCCTGCGTGGGGTGAACGTTTTTTCGTCCTCGTTCAATGAGCTGAACCCCTAGCTCTTGCTCCAATGTGCTGATATGCGTGCTGACGGTGGGCTGCGTTAAATAAAGATCTTCGGCGGCCTTTGAAAAGCTGCCGTATTGGATGACGGAGATCAATACCTCAAGCTGACGAAAATTCATGGCGTGAAAAGCTCCTTCGCGTTGCGTGTAAAGGTCAAAAAAGGGGCTTTGCCCATAGGAGAGCAAAGTCCCTTGCTTTAAGAATCCTGATGCTGATAGACGCAGCGATATTCGCCCTGTGAAAGAGAAAAGATCTGTTCCGTATCCTCAACGAGCAGAGACTCGAAATCCGTCTCTGTCAAAAAGGATACGCAGGTTCCACAAGAGGCGCTTAGCCGTCTGGGGACGGGCATCATCCGTCCGCTGATGCCGCGCGCTTCAAGAGCTCGAAAGAACGAAAGCGCAGCAAAGTGAGTATAAAACGTAGCCAAATATTCCATGGCTCTATAGTACCATTAGTCAGCGAGTAATCTCAAGAGTAAAGAGTCCGTTCTGCGCCGATTTTTTTACAGAATAGCCTTTGTTCGCCGCAAAGCGAGTGATATTCTCTACGGCAATGGCATTGTCAACAAGGACCTGTACGCCCTCAGGGGATTCGTCAAGTCCGCGCTTGGTCATCAGTACGGGCTCAGGACAGCTTCTTCCACAAGCATCGATGGTTTTCATCTTGGTTTTCCTCCTTGCTTTTTCAGGCTTTCTTTTTACGGCTATTAACGAGCGCGATGAGCACCGCGATCACAAGACCAATGATAACGGCGATCTTTCCTCCGGCGGTAGGACCATCGGCGGAGGAAGCGAGCTTAAAGTTATGGCAGAAGGCCGCGCCTACGATCATGCCGATTACAGCGACGCCGGAATCGGCATTGCCGCTGCCGGCAAGAATGAGCTGACGGAGGGGACAACCGCCAAGAAGTACGCTGGCGTAGCCGACGAGCACCATGCCAAGGCAGTTCCAAAGCGCGTCGCTATGCGCTACGGGCTGATCGGCAAAGCCGAACTTCAAATTGCCGGTGATGGCATTGCCGATCAAAGCGGCAACGATAATGGCGATAAAACCATAAAGAAGGTGGAAATCCTTAAACATTACGGAATCACGAATGCCGGCAACCATGCAAAGACGGCTGCGCTGTGCCATCGCGCCTACGATCAAACCGGCCGCGAGGGAGAGAATGATGGGTGCGTGCATGGAGCCGGGACCTTTTTCGCTGAAAAAGAGCACAGCGGAACCACTGACGAGTAAAACGAGCAGCGCTACGGACGCGGCGGGCGTGACCCAGCCTTCAAGCGCGGGCATGTCATAGGAACGCTTGAGCGTGAAGCCCTTGTTCAGGGTATAGACGCCTGCAAGAATGCCCGCGACAAAGCCGACAAGACCAACGATGGCGTTAAGATCGCCGCCGCCGATGCGCAGCACCATGCGCAGCGGGCAGCCAAGGAACATCAAAGCGCCGACCATTACGCAAAAACCGAGCACGAAGCGGGTAAGCGGTGCGGAACCGCCCTTGACGGAA
>CAZNJN010000003.1:0-24463 GCA_964573365.1 uncultured Oscillospiraceae bacterium | reverse complement strand
GAGGTCGATGTCGGGATCGAGGAACTTGCCGATGAGCGATGCGATCAAAGCACCCAGAACAAGACCGATAATCTCGGGACGGATGTACTGAACGACCTCGGCGCGATGCAGACCCACGCCGCCCGCGATGTCACGCAGAAAGCAGGCGATGCAAAAGCCCATGTTTTTGGGATTGCCGAAAGCAACCAGAATAACGGAGAGAATGCCGACGACAAGACCGGCAGTGATAATAAGCCCATGCTTTTTAATAAATTTCATAATGCCCCCCTAGATATGTAAGATTCGACATCATTATATGATTGAAGCAAGATAAAGACAAATTGAATCCTATATGCGAATAACACAATTAGCATAGAAAAAATCAATGATGAACGAATACATCCCCTATATATCCCGCCTAGAATCGGACGCAAACCTATGATATAATAGAAAAAAACATCAAATAGATAGGATGGGAGATAAGCGAGATGATCTACTTCGATAATGCCAGCACATCCTTCCCCAAAGCGCCCGGAGTCGGCAAGGCGATGGAGGAGCTGCTTTCGGGTGCGGGCTATAATATTAACAGAGGCGTTTACGCGAAGGCTTATCAGGTTGAAAACATCGTCTATGAAACGCGGGAGCTTCTTTGCCGCTTATTTGAAGGCCCGGGCGTGAAGAATGTGATTCTTACGCCGGGCGTTACCTGTTCACTCAATTATATATTAAAAGGCTTTTTAAGACCGGGAGACCATGTTATTACAACTTCCATGGAGCATAACGCGCTTATGCGTCCGCTCAATCAGTTGGCACAAGTGGGCGTAGAATTTGACGTGGCGCAGGCGAATGCGGATGGCACGCTCCCGCTTTCCCGCATTAGCGCACTCAAACGCCCCAATACGCGCCTTTTGATCATGATGCATGCGTCTAACGTATGCGGTACGGTTCTGCCGGTGGAAGAGGCGGGGAAATGGGCGACGGAAAACGGTATCCGCTTCGTTGTCGATGCAGCGCAGACCGCCGGCGTACTGCCCGTGTCTTGTAAAAGCTGTCATGCCGACGCACTCTGCTTTCCGGCGCATAAGGGTCTGCTCGGCCCGCAGGGGCTTGGCGGCTTTGTTGTGAGCGATACCTTTGCATCCGAAATAGAACCTTTGATCTCCGGCGGGACAGGGAGTATTTCCGATACGGAAAAGGTGCCGACCTTCCTACCGGATCGCTTTGAAAGCGGCACGATGAATTTGCCGGGTATCGCGGGACTCAACGCGTCGCTTCGCTATCTGTTCGATACGGGTATCAACAGTATTTATACTCAAGAAATGGCGCTGTGCGCGCGCTTTCTTGAGGGCGTAAAAACGATCGGAGGATTGCGTGTCGTGGGCAGAGAGGATTGCCATGAGCGCGTAGCGGTCGTATCGCTCGACTTCACACAGATGGGACTTGACAATTCTGATGTGGCGTACAAGCTGGACGAGAAATACGGCATTATGACCCGCTGCGGTATGCACTGTGCGCCAAGAGCGCATAAAACGCTTGGCACTTTTCCTCAGGGCACAGTGCGCTTTGCCTTCGGCAGAGAAAACACCCAGGAGGAGATTGACGAGTGCATCGCCGCGCTTGCGAGCCTAAAGTAAGGACAGATAACGACGGGCATATGGAGCCTGCGCATGATGAAGCTCGGAGCTGTAACGGAAACGGGAAGTGAGCATGGCGTTGACAAATACAGCTTCCGGTGTTTTATTGCCAATAAGGTTCAGCATTTCATTCGCCGCGAGATCTATGGGATTGAGCTGTCTGTGCAGACAGGGCGCTTCGCAGAAAAAGCGCAGATAGAGATCGCAGTACACATAGATCGGACGCAGCGAGTCTTCTTTCATATTGCACATTTGATCCTTCGCAAAGTAGCAGGCGTCTACAAAAGCTACCGTCCGTTCATTCAGCTCCCGGCGCGTGAACGTCTGAAAGCGCAGGCCGTATTTTTCCTTTACCCAAAGAGCTTCGCGGAAAAGCGGCTCGCAGAGTATGGCTTGAATATCGCGCGTAAGCGCGTGCTTTTCCGCACCTGCCTCTAAAAAGATCAGCAGCTCCCAAAGCATAAAATCAAAAATACGGACATAGGCAAAATCTGCGATTTCCTCTGCTTGAACGTTTCTGCGAAGAATTTCGATACTCTGCGGAAAAAGCTCGGCGCGCTTGTACCAGAAGGTATCGCGGCTTTTGCCCAAGTCGCCGGAACGGGCGATCTTGGTAATGGTGGAGGCCTCAGCCGCGTCCGAGGGAGCGGCGACACAGTAATTGTACAGCTTTTGATCCAAGGTGACGGCTTTTCGTACATGGTGCATATTCGCAAGTGAAAACAGACCGTCCTCACAGTAATCAAGTCCCTCGATAAAGCCCTCCTTGATCGCTTCGCGGCGATATAGCTTGTTCCACGGAACTTGCGCTGCAAAGGTATGCTGGTAGTACCACAGCCTGTTTTCTGTTTTGCCAAAGTCCAGAACCTGATTGCCGATGTATTCGCTGAAAAAAGGATGTGTAAAATTGCAGACGGCAAGATCGGCATTCTCTCTTTTGGCAGCGCTGAACAGCGCTTCAAGCATGCTTGGCTCAATATAGTCGTCCGCGTCAACAAAGCCGATCCAGTCTCCGGCGGCTTGACGCATACCTTGGTTTCTGGCGGCGGAAACGCCTTGGTGCGTACAGAGAATCAAACGGACGCGGGGATCTTTTTTTGCGGCGGCACGCACAAGGGCGATCGAGGCGTCCGTAGATCCGTCGCTGACCATCAGCAGTTCAAAGTCGATTAAGGTCTGCGCAAGTACGCTGTCTATGCAGCGTTTGAGCGTAGTGGCATGATTGCAAAAGGGTACGATCACAGAGATTGTCATATTGCTTTTTCTCCCGTTATTTCACTTGATGCACAGGTGTAGCACAGTTTTTTGCCATAGGTCTGTTCATAGATTTTGCGGCAGGCGTCAAAGGCTTCGGCTTTCAAAAGCTCAATATTCTCTTTTTTGGAAAGCTCCGCTCTCGGACAAAGCGGCTTTGTTATATGCAAGGTCAGCTTGGGGATACTTAAACCCTCTCGATCAAGCTTTTTCCCCGGCGTAAACGTAATAAACTGCGGTACGAGCGGCACATTGTACTTAAACGCCATATGGAAAGCGCCATCCTTATAGGGACGCGGCTTTGGATAATTCCACCACATCGAGGCTTCAGGATATACAAGGAGAAATTGCTTTCTGTTCACAAGAACCTCTTCTACCATGCGGTTAAAGTTTTCCATACCGTGCAAGGAGCTGTTCAGCGGGAGCATACCGCCGGCGCGCATAAGCTCGCCTAAAAAGCAGTTCATGTTGTTAAACGGCGCTGCGACAACATAGGTGGTATGCCGTTGACAGGCCTGCTTTACGATCAAGCAATCAAATTTCGTGACATGGTTGCAGGTGAGTACGGCGCCCTTTAAGCCCTTTAGATTTTCTCTGCCCAGAAAGCTTGCATGGTGCATAATTGCGGAGGCATAGAGCGTAAACGGCTTGACAAGCAGCAGGTTTTCCGCGCCATATCTGCATTTTTCAAAAAAATCTCGCTGGTTGGGATAATGATAGTTTTGATCCACGGGGAGAATCAGCTCTTGCGGGATCGGATCGATATGCGCGTCAAATACCCCCGCGCGTTCGCTTGCCTGGATCCGTTCAAGCACCTCACGTCTTGTCATCTGAGCGCGCCTCCTTAGGGTTTTCCGCCTGAAAGCGGGCGTATTCACGGGTATAGAGCTCGAGCACATCGTCAAACTCGTGAGAGCGATATACCGTATGTAGCTTGTCGATTTCCCACGGCTTGACGTTTACCGTATGAAAGAAGGGGAAAAAACGAATGCTCTTGGAAAAGTGGCGAATAACGGTATCGCTCTTAACTTCTTTTTGCTCGTTATAGCGGCGTGGCAGAAACAGCTTATGCTTTTCGATGCGGTTGATGGCGTCCTGATCGGGGAAGGGCATTTTTTTATTGGCGCAAAGCGCGCGCGCCTCGGCGAGAAAACCATTTGATCTCATTCGCGCAAGATTCAACAAAAGCACGCCGGCGTTGATATAGCGCGGATTGATAAACACGCGTCCAAGATAGTCTTTGACGCCGGCAAAATTATGATCGCCCAGCTCCATGTGGAATAAAGGAGACAGGGAGCGGAGCGCCGCCGTATCGGTATCCAGATACAAAACCTTATCAGGCAAAGGCAGATCGTCGCAGAAAAGCCGTAAAAAGGTGTAGGGCGTATAGACGCTGCGCAGATTCGGACTGTCCTGCATCACATGAATGAAGGGAAGGCCTACATCGTGAAGCGTCAGACGATTCTTGGAGTTTTGCTCTTTCAAGAGCGAAGAAAGAAAAGCCGACTGCTCCTTCGTAATAGGCTTGTAGAACGGATCGACTTTTGTAAGATCCATTGTGAGAAGATGTACGTCAAGCGCTTCCTCGGTATGTGCGCATACCGAGAGAAGCGAGATGAGCAGCCCGCGAAACACGTTTTCGTTTCCGGCATAAAGTAAAGAGATCATGATTCCTCCTTGATGGGTGATAAGGTTTCAGCCGGATTTTGCGCTTTTAGCTGATAGTTTACGAAGGCGACGTTTTCCGGAGTATCCGCACGCGCGCACATCGCGGAATAGACCTGTCGGTGTAAATCCTGCTGCTTTGCCTTAGGACAGTCCCCTGTTCCCCAAAAAGGCCCGTCAACATAGGCGACGACGGCAGGGCGTCCGCCCTTTGTACGGCGGTAGGTGACTGTAAAGCTGAAGGCGGGGACGTTATATTTGACCGGATAACGAAAGGATACGGCGGAAAAAGGACGAATAAAGGTACAGTACGGCCAAATATGCGCTTCGGGATAGACCATGATGCAGCCGCCCTCGAAAAGCCGGGTGCGAAGTGCCGCGTCAAAGGCAGAAAATCCGGATATTTCCGTCGGAATGGGCAGCGTTCCAAGCATCATCATGAGATTTTTTGTGCCTGGAAACGCAATGTTATCGGGATTGACGATCATATAAACGTCCTTGGGAAAGGCAAGCACGTTCGGCATATAGCCGTCGCCGGGAATCTGCGTATGGTTTCCGTAAAGAAAGTAACCCTGCTTGCAATAGGGCAGAAGCTTTTCCTTTCCCTCAATGCGAAGGTGCAGCTTTCCTTTACAGTACAGATACGCGACCGGACGCATGATTACGCGATACACAAAAAAACGGGCGAGCCTCCAAAGCGGAGAGCTGCGTATATAGGGGAAGGACGCGTCTACGCGCACTTTAGCTCGCTCACCCACACCCGAAAATTCGTCCAGCAACGGATCGTCGTAATAGACGACCGGCGTTTCATTCTGCTGTGTATTGAAAATGCGCTTCAAAAGCTGATCGTCCTTTCTGGTGAAATACTAAATACAGGCAGCTTGTTTCTAAGCACCTACAATAGCTATTTTGGAAAATAGAGTAAAGGACATGAGCCAATTCTTGATTCTCGCCTTTCAATTCTCACATTCTACTAAACTGAGAATGGTGAAAAATCCATAGGCGGGAGCGCTATGCTGCGCTATTGACAGCAAATGAGAATACAATTATAACAATAGATATGAAAGATTTACATTTGATCATTGCCGACAACTTGGCTGCCTTACGAAAAAGCAGCGGACTGACTCAAGCGCAGGTGGCGGAGCGGCTAAGCTACTCTGACAAAGCGGTTTCCCGCTGGGAGCGCGGAGATACCATGCCGGATATCAATGTTCTCTACGAGCTGTGTGCGTTCTATGGGATTACGCTTGATATGCTGACGCAGCGCGGCGGCGTCAGCGATAAGGGCGAATTGCCGATGCGCGAATCCAAGCTTTACCGCATTGCCTTTAACGCGCTCAATATTGCCGTAGTATGGCTGATCGCCACGGTGCTTTTCGTTTACCGTAATGTTTCGGGCATCGAAAATGCTTGGACGCTGTTTATTTGGGCAATTCCCTGCTCCAGCCTATCCCTGATGCTCGCCAACCGGCGCTATTACCGAAAGGAGCCGATCCTCTATTTTATTCTGTATTCTATCTTGACATGGACGCTGTTAACAAGCGTCTATGTGCAGTTTTTGCAACTGCACTTCGGCTTGATCTACATTGTAGGCATCCCTGTGCAGATCGCTTTGATTCTATGGCTGATCATCAGAAGAACAAAATGAGGAACGCTTCGCTTATTCTTCCACTGTTCACAGATAAAGTGCAACGGACGGGCAAACGATATGAATAAAGCTGAGATTGCTACCTACTTTGACGATATGGCGCCGGGCTGGGATGCGCATATGGTGATTGACGATGAAAAAATCGATGCCGTCATGGACGCCGCTGACGTAAAGGCGGGCGCTACGGTTTTGGATGTTGCCTGTGGGACAGGCGTGCTTTTCCCATATTATCTGGCGCGGAAGGTCTCGCATGTGATCGGCGTAGATCTCTCGCCACAAATGGCGAAGATCGCGGCTTCAAAATTTCACGACCCGCGAATTGAGGTGCTTTGCGCCGACGCGGAAAAGCTCGAACCCTTTAGACTCTGTGATTGCTGCATCGTGTACAATGCGTTTCCGCACTTTCAAGATCCGAAACTTTTGCTAAGAGGCTTGAGTAAATGGCTTAAACCGCAGGGCAGGCTTGTGGTCGCGCACGGAATGAGCCTTGAGGCGCTAAAACGCCATCACGCGGGAACGGCCAGTCAGGTATCGCGCGAGATGCTCAGTACGGACGAATTGAGCTGCTACATGAAAGGCGAGTACGAGGTGTTCCTACGCATATCCGACGATCAAAAGTATATTGTCGCCGGCAAAAAAAAGAGTTAGTGTTTGTACTGCTGAGAAGAAGGCGCGAAAATTGCAGCTAGCATAATCCTTGTGTATGATAAATAAACGCCTATTACTCTGATGATGCTATGGTTCTTTACCACTTTTTGTTCATTTCCGTCCAGCTTCCGCCCGGTTCAAAAGCGCTTCTTGAACCAAGCGTATCACCGACGTTGTTCGTATGGCAAGTAGCAGCCTATGCAAATGCCAGATCGTAAAATGCGCCTATTTGGGCGAGGCTGGTATCAAAGGGCTATGTCCGCATATGAAAACCCCCCGGCTATGCCGGGGGATATTTTTTGATAGAATCAGGGCTATGTTCCGCAAACGATACTGCCCGATGTACAAGCTTAGGGGGGACGTAACAAATCCATGAAAAGGGTATTCATGGATGCTGCTCCGAAAGACGGAAGCTGCTTGTGTGCAAAAGAAGGAGCAAAGCTATGCCGCCTTCATCCTGCCGTTCACGTCGATGATCGTAGCCCCATCAAGAAGCAGCTCGTCGATGGTGACAAACCGATAGCCCTTCTCCTGCGCGCTTTTCAAAAGCGCGGGGAGATAGGTCTCGATTTGATATCCGTTGTTGTGGCAGAGGATGATGCAGCCGGACGAAAGCTTAGAGAGGGTTTCATCAAGGATCGTTTGCGCGCTGCGCTCCTCGCGCCAGTCTACGGTATCGACGTCCCATTGAATGACCTGATATCCGGCGCTGCGCGCGGTCAATATCACGTTGTCGTCATACTCGCCGTAGGGAGCGCGAAAAAGCGTGCTGCGCGTACCCGTTATCCCAAAGAGCAGGTCGTCAAAGCTGCTCAATTCCTTTTGAATGCCGTCTGCGCTCATGCCCGCCATATGCGGATGCGTTGCGGAATGGTTGCCGATTACATGCCCGTGTTCCGCAATCTCTTTTACCATATCCGGGTATTTTTCAGCCCAAAATCCGCAGAGAAAAAAAGTAGCCTTGACATCATACTCGTCAAGCGTTTTTAAGATGAACTCAGTTTTGTCATCTTCCCAAGCCGCGTCAATGGTAAGCGCGACGCACGGGTCGGCGCGTTCGACACAGTATACGGGAAGCTCCTTTTTTCGCCCCGCTAACACAGTTCGCTCATATTCGCCGTCATAGGCGGCGCTTACGGCGGTGGCGCTGCCGTCAAAAAAACATAGCCATATCAGCAGAGCAACGATGATAAGGCATAGAATGCAGGCGGCGACAACAAGCATTTTTTTCGTGATGACAAAGATTCGCACGGCTTTTCCCCCCTAACATGAGTAATAAACTATATGCGGGGGTGGGGGCTTTTTTGCAGAGAATTGAAAAAGAATAGAAAAGAAAAGCGCGAAATCAGCCGTTGCCGTTTTCCTTTGAACAGCGCTTGCAGGCGTACATGCGAATATCCGCCGCGCTAAAGAGCTGGATGAAGTCGTTCCCGTCACAGGAAAGATCCGCGCAGCCATAGCTAAAGCTTAACGCGCACTGGGCGTTGCCAAAGAGCAGGGGCTTATCCCTAAGCGCGCAGGCGATCTTCATGATACGCGAATCAAGCTCCTTTAAGCCGCTTGCATAAAATAGACCGATCAGCTCGTCGCCGCCGATTCGCGCAAGAACTTCATCAGACTGCATGATGTTTTTGATTTGCTCCGCAAATCCGATAATGGCTTGATCACCGAAAATATGACCGTAGCTGTCGTTCAGCTTCTTCAAATTGTTGAGATCAAAAAGCACCAGCCATGCGTTTTCACGGCCTGCTTCGGAGAGCGACGAATAATACTCCTCAAAATAGGCGCGGTTGTATAGGCCGGTGAGCTGATCATGATAGGAAAGATAGATTTTTTCTTCATAAAGAATGCGGTTAGTGAGCGTTGTTTCCACACAGCTCCGAATAAAATCCATAAGCTGTACGTCGTCCTCATCAAAGGCGTTGCTTTCAATGCTGTCAATGTTGATCATACCGAACATATGACCGTCCACATACAGGGGCGTGGAAAGCGTGGAACGCAGCATGACTTTTTTTCCGCCGCTGATAACGATCGGATAATACTTATCATAGTAAATGGAGAGATCGCCGATATTCGCCGTTCGATCCATTCCGCCGTTCGTTCCCATATATAAGAATGTGTTTTCAGGGATGAAGGAAACATCGAAGATATTTTCATCAAAGCCGGTGCAGGCCACGGCATGAAAGGAGCCATTTTCCAATCGAAAGATTGAGGAAAGGTTCGACTTTTTAATCGCCTTGAGCGCATTTTCCATGATATAGCTGTAGATGTGCTCTGTGGTATCGATCTGCGTTAGCTTTTCGCTGATCTCAAGCATAAGCTCCCGCGCTTTTGCCGCGCGATGCGCACTCTTTATCGCGCGAATCTGGGCTGAAATATCGGTAATCTCGGCAAGGAAATAGACCGTGCCCTTGTAGGTGACTTGGCGGGCGACGATTTGCAGCGTCTGGGGATTCCCACTGCCGCTGTGCAGCGTGTGGTCAATATTCACAGAAGATTCATTTCGGTTTGCCGCATAAACGGGGCAAAGCGCGTGCGTTGGAAGCACAAGCAAATCAGCGGCTTCATTCAAAGAAAGCTGCCTAATGCCATTGAAAAGAAACATTGGCGTGTGGACAAAGTTTCTAATTGTGATTAAATCTTGCCCGCAAAGGACTTGTTGCATTTTTCATTGTATTCTTTCGGTTAAATATGACGATTTGAGTTTACACCAAGAAAAGCAAACTGTCAAACGGCATATGCAAATACACTAGGCGATTAAAAACGATTGGGAGGCATGGCGTATTGCAAAACGCTGTGTTACAATCAATGCATGGATGAAATCAAGGGCGAAATCAAAACGATTATCTATCGCAATGAGGAGAACGGTTTCACCGTGCTCGAGCTGATCGACGCGAGCGGCGAGGAGATTACGGCGGTAGGCTCGTTGCCGCTATGCAGCGTTGGCGAGCGTGTTGAGCTATACGGAGAATGGGCTTTCCATAAGACCTATGGTCAGCAGTTTAAGGCGGAAAGAAGCAAAACGCTTGCACCGGCGACCTTGCACGCGCTTGTTTCGTACTTGAGCGGGGGCTTGATCAAGGGAATCGGAGAGAGCACCGCGCGCGCGATCGTATCGACCTTCGGTACGGATACGCTTTCCGTGATGGAAAACGAACCGCAGCGTCTTACGGAGGTGTCGGGAATCGGCATGAACAGGGCGGCGACCATTGGCGCTTCCTTTGCCTTACAAAAAGATCTGCGGGATGTAATGATGGCCTTGCAGGAATATGGCGTCAGCGTTTCACAGGCGATGAAGCTGTATAAAATCTATGGACCGCTCTGTCTTGGTAAAATCCGTGAAAACCCGTATCGGCTTATCGAGGACGTGGAGAGCATCGGTTTTAAGACGGCCGATAAGATCGCGGCGGCGGCAGGCATCGAACGGGACTCCCCCTTTCGCCTGCGGGCGGGGCTCCTGTATACGCTGCAATGGGCGTCCAGAGAAGGACACACCTGCCTGCCCAAAGAAAAGCTGCTGGAGGTGGCGCAAGACCTGCTCGAAGCCGAGAGGCTTCCGCTTGAAGCTATGCTTCAGGAAGCGCTGCTTTCCAAGGATCTGATTCAAAAGTACATCGATGACACAGAACATATATTTTTACCCATCTTCGCCTATCTTGAGCAAAGCTGCGCGCAAAAGCTGATGGAATGCGCAAAAAGACCCGCGCCGCTTATGCTGGGACTTCGTTCGCAAATCGAGCTTTTGGAAAGAGAACTCAATATCAGCTTGGCGCCGCAACAAAAAAAGGCGGTAGAGCTTGCCATGAGCCACGGCGTGCTGGTCATTACGGGTGGTCCCGGAACGGGGAAAACAACCATTCTTCAATTTGTGATTCATTTGGCGGATCGCATGGGACTATCCTATGAGCTTTGCGCGCCCACAGGGCGCGCGGCGAAAAGGATGAGCGAGGCTACGCAGCGAGAGGCACGCACCATCCACCGTCTGCTTTCCTATACGCCGGGCGGAGAAGGATTTGGCCGAAATCAAGAGGATCCTTTACTCACCGACCTTGTGATTGCTGACGAAATGAGTATGGTGGACGTTCCGCTGATGCATGCGCTGCTCAGTTCCCTTATGCAGGATACGCGCTTGATCCTTGTCGGCGATGCGGATCAGCTCCCTTCCGTGGGGCCGGGAAACGTGCTGCGCGATATTATTGCAAGCGGAAAAATTCCGGTTGTGCGGCTCACGGAGATCTACAGACAAAGCGAACGAAGCACCATCGTCTATAACGCACATGCAGTAAATACGGGAAAAGAGATGGATCTGAGCGGGAAGGAGGACTTTCTTTTTGAGCAGATCGATAATGTCGATACGATCGTAGCGCGATTGATCGCGCTCTACGCCGGAAAAACGAATAAGCTGTATACCAGCGATCCAATCAAGGATGTGCAGGTGCTCTCTCCCATGAAAAAAGGGCCGCTTGGCGTATTGCAGCTCAATACCAAGCTGCAGGCGGCGCTGAATCCGCCGCAGAGGCAAAAGCGGGAGCGCGTATATGGCGACGTCTGCTTCCGTGAGGGTGACAAGGTGATGCAAATCAAAAACGATTACAAGTTGGAATGGATGCGCGGGCGCGGCGGCGCCATTGAAAAGGGCGAGGGCGTTTTTAACGGCGACCTTGGCACGATCGTGCAGATCGATACTGCGGAGCAAAGTCTCACGGTGCTCTTTGACGATGCGCGCGAGGCGATATATGATTTTGGTATGCTTGAGGAGCTTGATCTTGCGTACTGCATTTCCATCCACAAAAGTCAGGGCAGTGAGTTCCCCGTTGTATTGCTGCCGATTGCGGGCGGTCCGCCTATGCTGATGACCCGAAACCTTCTTTATACCGCGATCTCTCGCGCGCGAAATCAAGTCGTTCTGCTTGGGCGAAAGGAGAGCATACTTAAAATGGCGTTTAATACAGAGATTAAGCGCAGATACAGCGCCTTACGGGCTTTTATGGAGGCAGAGCAGTGAAAAAAGCCCTCCTGCAGCTACTTTATCCCGACGATGTATGCTGCGCGCTTTGCAACGAAGAAGCCTTTATTCGCGAGGGGATCTGCGATGAATGCCGTAGCAAGCTGTATCCTGGCGTCGGTAAAGAGCATAACGGGTATCTACGGGATTTCTATGCGCCCTGGGCATATGAGGAGCCGCTCAAGACGGCGATCCACCGTTTCAAATATGATAATCAAGCGTATTTGGCGTCGTTTTTGGCGTCGCGTATGACGCCAAAGCGGGAATGGCCGCCTTTAGAGCTGATTCCTGTTCCGCTGTATCCTAAGAAAGAGCAAAAACGAGGCTATAACCAGAGCTTGCTGCTCGCCAAAAAAATTGTCGAGAGGCACGATTTGCAGCTTACGGCAAATCTGCTTTTGCGCATCAAGGATACGCCGAGCCAGACAGAGCAGAGCGCCGCAGGACGGCGCGAAAATCTCAAAGACGCCTTTGCGCTTGCTAAGGGTAAGGACTGCCGGGGACGGCAGTTTCTTTTGATCGATGATGTATATACGACGGGCAGTACGATTGGCGCTTGCGCAGAGACTTTACTGCGCGGCGGCGCGGCGGGCGTATACGCGATGACGATAGCCGCCACGATGTAGGGCGAGTGACCCTTTCGCCTGCGATCAGCATAAAACGCAAGAATAATCTCCTGCTTGCAGGCACATCATTCATAATCTTCGGACATACAATTGGTACAAACAGTGTTCGGAGGTTGGGGGAGATGTATTACTATATTGAGGAACGCGTTCTCTCTGTAGCGGCGTATATCATCGAAAAGGGCGCTACGGTGCGCACGGCTGCAAAGGCATTCGACATCAGCAAATCGACCGTGCATAAGGACATGACGCAGCGGTTGCCGGAAATTGATATGAACATGGCAAAAGAGGTACAAAAGGTACTCAATCGAAACAAAGCCGAGCGCCATATCCGCGGAGGCTTAGCGACGAAAAGAAAATACAAAGGACAAGAAGCTTAAACGCCTTGCATATGAAAGAAGCGTTCAGTATACTTTGACTATGGATTGTTATGATGAACAATTTCAAAGAAGCAGACGCCTGATCGGAGCCGAGGCGATAGACAAGCTGCAAAAAAGCACAGTTGCGGTGTTCGGACTTGGCGGCGTCGGCAGCTTTGCTGCCGAAGCTTTAGCGCGCGCCGGAATCGGAACGCTGCTTTTTATAGACTGCGACGAGGTAAGCGAAAGCAATATCAATCGGCAGCTCATTGCGCTACATTCCACCGTGGGTATGGCAAAGGCGAGCGTAATGGAGCAGCGCGCGCGCGATATCAATCCGAATGCGCGAATCCGAAGCTATATTCTGCGCTACGGAGAGAGTACGGCGGAACAGGTTCCGCTTCAGCTCTGCAATTATATTGTGGATGCCGTGGATTCGGTGAGCGCAAAGCTTCTGCTCGCGATAAAGGCGAAGGAATTGCGCGTGCCGCTGATTAGCTGTATGGGTACGGGAAACAAGCTTGACCCTACGGCCTTTTGCGTTGCGGATATTACAAAAACAGAGGTCTGCCCTTTAGCCCGCGTCATGCGGCGCGAGCTGAAAAAACGCGGGATTGAACACCTCAAAGTCGTCTATTCCAAAGAGACGCCGCGCCCGCCGCTCGAGGGAGATCCGCGCGTACCCTCAAGCATATCCTTCGTTCCCTCCACAGCGGGTCTGCTGCTTGCGGGAGAAGTCATCAAAGACTTGATTATGTCATGCGAACAAGTCATAAAGTAAAAAATAATAAATAAATAGACAAATATAATTGACATATTGGCGGCGCTGTGTTATCCTTTCAGCATGCAAATTGAGGAGGAAAGAATATGACGCACAGTATTTCATACATCTTAGGGTTTTTGACGGGAATTTTAGGCGTGGCGGCCATTGCGGCTTTGACCTATTGGATCATTTTGCGCAGGATAGGAAAAGCACCCTGCGAATATGACGAACGGCAGGAGAAGGCAAGAGGAAAAGCCTTTAAGGCGGCTTACTTTACACTTTTAGTCTACTTATGCGTATACGGTGTATTTGAGCTTGCGACGGGGATTATCTGGTGCGATACTTTTACCGGCGTGATGATTGGCATCTGCGTTTCCGTATCCGTGTTTGCCTGCATGTGCATCTGGAACGATGCGTATATTTCCTTTCGGCAAAAGCCGATTTACTATATCGCGCTCTTTTCTTTTTTGAGCCTGCTGAATTTCTTTCTGGCTTTTATGCGCGGTTATAAAGAAGGCTTTGTGAAAAACGGAATGCTCCAAACCCAAAGCACGAACCTGATCGTGGGCGTGATGCTCTTTTTCGTGCTGATGGTGTATATCGCAAAGCTGATAACGGATAAGCGCAAGCAAGAGGCTTCCGATGAAGAATCTTAGACTCAAGGCCGCAAGGGCAGCAATGGATATTTCGCAGCAGGGCTTGGCGGAGAGCGTAGGCGTATCGCGGCAGACGATCAATGCGATTGAAAAGGGGGACTATAATCCAACGATCAACCTGTGTATTGCGATCTGCCGTGTACTTGGAAAGACGCTTGACGAGTTATTCTGGGAAGGATAAGCGCTGTGTTTCAATCTATCTCTTGGAAAAAACGCAGCCGCAGTAGTTTTGCCGGTATAAGTGATATTGTGAAGAAAGCTCAATGCTGCGCTTATAGCCGTTTTTCTTCTTGAAATCACAGGGGAGCCAGGTTACGCCGTATTCGTTGCCCAGCGAACAGCCAATTTCATTGATGAGCGCAGCGTTTTTTAAGGGGCTGATCGTAAGCGTAGTGGTAAAATAATCGTATTCGCCTTCCTTGGCGGCCTCCGCGCTTTTTTGAAGGCGCAGCGCAAAGCAGCGTGCACAGCGCGCGCCGCCCTCGGGCGCGCTTTCAAGCCCTTTTACGCGGCTTAGAAACAAAGAAGGCTCGTATACGCCTTCTAAAAAGGAGACAGGGTAGCGCGCCGGCAGCTCGTGGATCAAACGCATCTGTTCCGCCGCGCGATGACGATATTCGTTTTCCTCGGTGATGTTGGGATTATAGTAAAATACCGTGATGCGAAAATAAGCGCTGAGATATTCAATAACATAGGAAGAACAGGGCGCGCAACAGCTATGCAGAAGCAGCCGCTTGCCGGGCGTTTCCTCTTGCAGGATCCTTTCAAGCTCGCTCTGGTAATTCTTTTTCATACCGCTCATCCCTCATACATAGACTTCAATATGATGAAAGTATAGCATGAAAAGGGCATCAACGAAAACACGACATGAAAAATTCTTGCTTTTTTTGTCAAATTCATCTACCATGTACATAGAGTATTCCACCCGAGTGCTCTGCAAACAAGAATGACCGTTCGATAATTAGGAGGTTTAGCACTATGAAAAAACGTTCTCGTCTAAAGAAGCTTTGTGCTCTTGTCGCTGTGATCGCAGTGCTCGTATTTGCAGGCTCAGCACTCGCGGACACCTATACCGTACCCACATATTCCAGCTATTTTCAGACGACTGCCGCAGTGAACGTGCGCAGCGGGCCGAGCTTGAAATATCCGATTATCGGTACGGTTTCCCAGGGGCAAGTCGTTCAGGGGCTTGGAAGCTCCGGCGGTTGGACGCAAATCGTCGTTAGCCCCGCGAATACGACCGCCTATGTCTCATCCAGCTATCTGAGCAGCTATATCTATATGGATGCGACAAGCCGCGTTGTATATCCTTCCTGCACCGTGCCGGTATACAACTATAATAATTATCATAGCACGCCTTATACGCAGGGTGAGTTGTTCTATTACCAGAACCCATGGAACAACTGTTATGGTTACAATTATAACTATAATTATTACGGCTATTATTATCCCTCCACCTGCTACAATACCTGCGGCGGCTGCTGTAGATAAGGGCAAACAGAAATAATAACAGCGAAGCACCGCCTTTGGGCGGTGCTTTTGCGTGCCGGCAAACAAAGCTTATGCGCCAGGATGCCCCATGCGCTTGCGCCGCAGAATACCGTTAAGCTCTGCGCCCATGACGATGATCAAAGAGGAAAGATACAGCCATAGCAAAAGAACAATCACAGCGCCCAGTGAACCGTAAAGCAGAGAATAGCGGCCAATGTGACTGACGTAGTAAGAAAAGCACATGGATATGATGAGCCAACTGATTGTGGCGGCTATTGCGCCGGGTAAAAGCTGCTTGGGCTGTAGCTCCTGCCCGACGGCAGCGGTATTGTAGAGCACATAGAGAATGCCGAAAATCAGGATGGCGAGCAGGCCAAAGCGCCCGTAATGCCAAAGATAGAGCACCGTATTGGAAAAATGGAACGCGGCGGCAATGTTTTCAAGCAGGTTCTTTCCCGCGACGATCAAGGCGATCAGCACGAAAAGAAGCAGCATATTGCCTAGCGCCAAGGCCAGAGAAAGTAAAAAGCGCCGCGCGGCGTGCCGTTCGGTTGTTATACTGAAAGCGCGTTCGATGGCAAATAAAAAGGCATTGATGCTTCGTACAAAAAAATAGATTGCGATGACGACCCATGTGACGATTGCAACGACGTTTCCAAAGTAAGGCGCCTGCATATGCTGAAGCGCGATCAACAGTACATCTTCGGGCACAATGGTGTTCAGATTTTCAAGGATAACGGTGATCGGCGTGCCAAGCAGATCAAGAATCTTTCCGACTAAAAGCAGAAAAGGAAAAAATGCGAACAGCATATAATAAGCTAATGACGCGCTAAGCTGTGCGACATTGTCCTGCATATAGCGTTTGAATAACGCGCGCAGTAAATCCTTCATAAACACTCCCCCGCCTGTGAGCCTTATACCGCTGTACCTACCATACGCAAAACTTACAAAAATATACTAACAGAATCGGGTCTAAAGAGCAATCCCACTCTGGCTTAGTGTGGATTGTAAACATGCATCAGTCCTCACAAAAATATCACAACTACACTATATATTGGGTTATGTACTGAAAAATAGTGGGAGGATATGGGTTTGGAGGACACGCGCAGGAAAACGAGACCAAAGCGCCCGATGATGCGGAGGCGCTGATTGCACAGCTTGGATTGGGCAAAAAGAGGAAGCGCCTGAACAAAAAAAAGCTGTTGATTTTGGCCGCCGCGATTCTGCTTGTCGCAATCGCCGTGGTATTGCTGCTTTTTTTACCCAAAAACAGCAGCGACTCTGCGCCGGCCTATCGAGAATATACGGTCACAAGCGGCGACTTGATCGTGGGACAGACGGAATCCTCCTCCATATCCCTCTTGCGGGAGGTCGTTGAGTTTCCGGTAACGGCAACGGTAGAGGAGATTGATGTAAAAGCCGGTTCTTCGGTAAAAGAGGGAGATCCGCTGATGCGGCTGAATCTTTCGCAGATCGAGGAAGGTTTGAACAGCTATGAGCTGCAGCTTCAAATGGCGGGCTTGGAGCTGGAACAGGCAAAGCTACAGCAGGAAACCAAGCTGCTTGCTGCCTCGCAGAAGCTGGAAAGCAGCAAGCAGGGCGGTGAGCTGGCGGACGATACGGAGGATTTATCCGTTGGGCAGCTTAGCAACACCTATGAAGCTGCAAAGCTCACCTTGCAGCAGGCACAGGAGGACTATGACGAGTATTGCCTGCTCAACGAGGACTTTGGCAACGATAATTCCACATTACAAAACTATGAGGATATGGTGGATTTTTACCAGTCGCAATATGATACCGTAAACAGCGCCCAATCTGCCTATAAGAATTATTCCTCGCTTATTTCGACGGCGCAAAAGGAGTATGCAGCTACCAGCGACGGCAATTTACTGACGAAAATATCGCAGTATGAAAGTGCGCAAAAGCAGATTCTTACGCGTTACGGCAGCGAGACCGCCTTGCAGGAAGCACTCACGAGCGTCGATGCGCAGCTTGATGCGGCGGAGGAGCGCTACAGCGATTACTATACCGCTTTTAAGGAAAAATACGGATCCATTACGCAAGCGCAGGAGTTGATCCGCAAGCTTGCTTCGGCGCAGCAGGCCTTGTATTCTGCCGATCTTTCGCTGGAAAAGGCACGACTTGGCACTTTGACAGGGGAACTGAGCGCAGAGCAAACGGCGGAAACAGCAAAGATCACAGCCGATACCGCCGCCACAAATTATGAACTTAGCGAAATGGAGCTTACACAGGCGGTAGACGCGGCGCAGGAAACCTACAACGAGTTTGACAAGCAGGTGGAGGACGCAAAATCCCTGATTGGTGACGGCGGCGTCGTCTATGCCCCCACGACAGGGATGGTCGCCGCCATCAACGTGGCCGTGGGCGACGAGGTTACGGTGGAGGTGGATGAAGATACGCACAGGATTAAATCCTACGCGACGCTATTGACTATGACCTGCATTGAGGATGTATATGTTCCCATCACGATTTCGGAGGAGGATATTTTATCGGTTTCTATCGGGCAGGACGCGCTTGTTACAATGACGGCTTTTCCCGACCAAAAGTTTGAAGCTGAAGTAGACTCGATTACGGTATCCGCAAGCCGTGCGGGAGCTGCGACCGTGACCTATGCGGTCAATGTCGTCTTCAAAGAAAAAAACGAGCTGAATATATTTGAAGGCATGCAAGGCGTTAAACCGGTCATTCAGCTTCGGGACATTCATAAATACTACACGATGGGCGATACGACGCTTGAGGTTCTCAAGGGAATTAGCCTGAAAGTGGAAAAAGGGGAATTTTTGGGAATACTGGGTCCTTCGGGCAGCGGAAAATCGACCTTGATGAATATTATCGGCTGCATGGATACTTTTCAGCTAGGTGAGTACCGCTTGCTCGGTCTGCCCATAGAGGATATGAATGACTCTGATCTGACGAAGATTCGCAATTTGCTGATCGGCTTTGTTTTTCAGCGGTATCATTTGATCGGTAAGTATGACGTGCTTGAAAACGTTATGCTGCCGCTCTTGGTGCGAGGGGTTTCGCATAAGGAGGCGCAAAGCCGCGCGGCGGAAAAGCTGATGATGCTGGAAATGGGACAAAGGCTTCACCATAAACCAAACGAGCTTTCGGGCGGGCAGCAGCAGCGCGTGGCGATCGCGCGCGCATTGGTGGGGGAACCTAAACTGCTTCTTGCCGATGAACCGACAGGCGCTCTGGACAGCAAGACGGGGCAGGAGGTGCTCCGCCTCTTTAAGGAGATCAACGAAATGGGGCATACCATTGTAATGATTACACACGATTTGCAGGTCGCTACAAATGCAGAACGCGTGGTACGAATCATCGACGGGGAATTGTACTCGGAAGACGGAGAAAAAATGAAAACGCCCCTGTAGAGGGCGCTTTGATTCTAGATATGGGAACGGGCGGTTTAGGAAAGGGGAAGGGAAAAGGAAAAGCATACGCCGTCGCTCCGGTTTTCGACAGAGCAGCTCCCGCGATGTGCGTCTATAACAGTCTTTACGATGTATAAACCCAAGCCGACATGCATACCTTCGCCCTGTGTACGCGCCTTATCGGTCTGATAAAAGCTCTCCCATATATGCGCAAGATCGCTTTGCGGGATAGCGCTACCCGCGTTGCATACGCTGAAGCGGGCGGAGGATTTACCGTCCATGGAAAGAGAGATTGCGATTTTGCCGCCCAGCGGCGTATGGGCTATGGCGTTGGCTATAAAATTGCTTGCTGCCTGCTCCAGATAGTGCATATCGCCGTTTACGGATAAAAGCGGTTCAATCGTGACGTCAACGGTATTGGGCGCCAAGAGGACAGACGCCTTCTCGCAAAGGCGCTGACAAAGCTCTGAAAGACTCAGCGGCACAAGATGTAACTGCGATAATCCGTTTTCAATGGAGGAGAGCTCAAGCATCTCCCTAACCATATCGTTTAGACGCGAGGCTTCTTCAATGATGGTATCGCAATAATACTCACGATCTATGCCCGCAATGTTATTTTTCAAATTCTCGCTGTACATCATCAGCATACAGAGCGGCGTTTTCATTTCGTGCGAAATATTGGCAATAAACTCGCGGCGCATTTTTTCAAGCTGCTTCTGGTAATCCACATCTTTTTGAAGCTGCCTGTTTGCGTCTTCAAGCTCACCGATCATCCGTTTCAGGTTCTCCGCCATGCTGTTGACGCTGACGGATAAGCTATAAAGCTCCGAGGTGGAGATGTTTTCGTCGGCGGTCTTGTCAAAGGAAAGCTCTGCGACGTTTTTCGCAACCGCCTCGACGTCGCGCACGGGCTTTGCAAGCCGTGCGGCGAAAAAGTACGCGGCGATTGCGCCGATGAAAAGCACGCAAAACGCGATTATAGCGTTTGCCTGTGTAAACATTGTGACGCTCGCATCGATTGGCTCTACGGGAGAAATCAGCGTAACATAGCGCGCTTGACCCTCATAATCAAACCGACCGATTAAGCGAATGGTCGGCGCCCCTTTTTCGGGCGCGTGAGCCGAACTGGAAAGATGCGCTTTCGGCGCTTCACTGTAGAGACTCTCGTCATAGGGGAGCTTATAGCTTTCCTCTCTTTGACGGGGCGGAATATTTCGGGTAGTATAGATCCTTTGTGTACCGTCGGATATTTCAACCTGAATATTGTAAAGTCCCTGCGTCTGTGTGGTGATTGAATACAGCGTGTCGTTATCGTCGGCATACCCGGCTTTGATCTGATAGAACAGACTCTCGGTCTGATCCTTTTGCTTGCGCACGAAAGTCCGTCTGGAAAGGAACACCCCGAAGATGATCTGGCAGATCAACACACAGAGAAGCAGCGCGATAATAAAGAGAACGATTTTCGTTTTAATGCTTGCCTTCATAGCTCATCCACCTCAAAGCAGTAGCCCACCCGATAAATCGTCTTGATCCACGCTCCGCATTCCTTGAGCTTGGTGCGAAGCTGCTTAACATGCGTATCTACCGTGCGCGCATCCCCGTCAAAATCATAGCCCCACACGCTGTTGAGAAGCTGCTCGCGCGTAATGGTGATGTTGCGATTCATAATAAAATGCGTAAGCAAATCAAATTCGCGCCGCGTGAGATTTAACGGCTCCTCCCGCAAAAACGCAGCGCGCTTGAGAAGATTCAAGTGCAAAGCCCCAATATCAAGTCCCTGCGCCTGATCCTTGCCGATGCGCTTTAACAGCGCTTCGACGCGCAGCAGTAAGAGCGAGGGGGAGAACGGTTTCCCTACATAATCGTCCGCACCCTGCACAAAGCCGGCGATCTGATCGTATTCTTCCCCTTTAGCAGTCAGCATGATGACGGGGACAAGCGAGGACTTACGCAGCTCTCGAAGCATGGAAAATCCATCCAGCTTTGGCATCATTACGTCAAGCAGGATCAGATCGATCTGAGTGTTATGCTCATAAAAGAGAGCTAAGGCTTCTTCCCCATCCGCCGCTTCCAGCACGGAAAAGCCGGAGGAAATGAAAAAATCCTTGAGCGCCCGCCGTATACGGGCTTCGTCATCTACGACCAGCAAGCATCTTGTTTCTTGAACCATAGACTACCTCTTTCCATAAGCGGAACGACCGTACATAAGATTACTTTTATACCTTATCATCAAGTTGTGATGAACTTGTGAGCTAAAAAACAAAAATTGCGACTTTTCCGTGCTGCATAAACTTGACAGTGCCTTTTTTCTCTGCCAGTTAGTATACTCAAAACAAAAGAAAGCTGCAATGTCAATGACTTCGCTGTAAAAGAGCGGAAGGAGCTCAAAAGCATTTCGTAATAAAGCAATTATAAAAAGGCGATCCGCTTTTGAAAGTGGATCGCCTTTTTTGCTAAATGATGTTATTCCCTTTGAGAGAACCCAGTACGAGCAGCACCACAAAGAGCAGAGCGAGGATGATCAGCACAACATCCATCTTTTTTTTTGTAAGATGAAGCTTTTCGATCAAAACCTCATAGAAGCCTTCCTTGGCGTTGCGCGGGCCTGTATACTCCTCCGGCTCGGCAATCTGCCGCTTATTTCTTTGCGACATATTTGCGAATATCGAGCGCGACAGCAAAGATGATAACGACGCCCTGTACGATGTAGGTATAGGAGGTTTGTACGCCCATAAACTGCATGGCGATCTTGAGCAGTTCAAACACCAGAACGCCGACGAGAATACCGGAGATGCGGCCTACGCCGCCGTTGGTGGAAACGCCGCCGATGGTGCAGCCCGCGATCGCTTCAAGCTCGTAGCCTTGGCCGATGTTGACGGACGCGCCGCCGGACTTGGCGCCATAAAGGAACCCGGCAATGCCGTAGAGCGCACCGGCTGTGGCGTAAATGATGATCTTGGACGCGGAAGTGTTAATACCTGAAACCTCTGCAGCATTTTCATTGCCGCCGATCGCGTACATGTACTTGCCGTGGGGCGTCTTATTGTAGATAAACCACATGATAAGACCGAGTATGGCGGCTATGATTCCCAAATACGGAAGCCATGTTACGCCAAAGAGCGAACCGGATGAAATGTTGGTATAATCCTGCCTAAGGCCGCCGATCGGCTGCGCGCCGGTGAATACCAGACAGATACCGTAAACGATGGTCTGCATACCGAGCGTGGCGATGAAGGGAGGAACCTTGAGAAAAGAAATAACCAGACCGTTGATCAAGCCGAAAAGAATGCAAATCAGGATAACGCCCAGAAGCACTACGATAATGGGCAGCTCACCTAACTGCGGATAGACCTTGCTGGTATAGTCGCCGCGCTGCATGAAGGTGGCGGAAAGACATGCCGCCAAGCCTACGATACGACCTGCGGAAAGATCCGTGCCTTTGGTGATCAGGCAGCCGGAAACGCCGAGGGCGATGATGAAACGCGCCGCCGTATTGGAAATCAGGTTTTTGGCGTTGTAGGCCGAGAAGAAACTCGGACGCATGATTCCGACGGCAATAGCGGCCAGAAGCATAAGAAAAATAATCGCGTTGTTCAAAAAAAAGTTTTTGATTTGAGTGGTTTTGCTCTGTTCCATTGTTATTCCTCCGTTATGACGCAAAGCGTGTAGCCATTTCCATAATGGTTTCCTGATTCATATCCTCACCTTCAACGAAGCCCGTGATACGACCGTCGCACATAACCATGATACGATCCGCCATGCCGATAAGCTCGGGCATTTCGGAGCTGATCATGATGATGCTCTTACCCTCGCGGGCGAGCTGCTCAATGATGCAGTAGATTTCGTATTTGGCGCCGACGTCAATACCGCGGGTCGGTTCGTCCATGATCAGAATATCAGGATCATTTGCCAGCCATCGGGAAATGATGACCTTTTGCTGATTGCCGCCGGAAAGTGATTGTATGAGCGTCTTTCCGCTGGGCGTCTTTATACTCAGCTTATTGATGTTTTCTTCGACAAGCTGCTTAATGCGCTTATCGTCAAGCATGATCCTGAACTTGAGATACTGCGAGAGCGAGGCCACGGCAACATTGTCGGTTACGGAGAGGACGCCGAAAATTCCCGTCGCGCGGCGGTCTTCCGTGAGCAGCGCGATACCGTTGCTGATTGCATCCTGCGGACGGCGTATCTTCAAGGTCTTACCCGCGTAATGAACCGTACCGCTCGTTGTTGCGCGAAGTCCGAAAATACCTTCCATCAGCTCAGTCCTCTGCGCACCGACCAAGCCGCTTACGCCAAGGATCTCGCCCTTACGAAGCGTGAAGGAGGCATCGAGGAAGGAACGAGGATGAATGGAGGTGTAGTGTTCAACTTCAAGTACGGTATCGCCCGGCGCATTGTGCTTGGGCGGGTAGAGGTTGGTAAGCTCGCGGCCTACCATGCGTGTAATGATAAGATCGGTAGTCAGCTCTTTAGAGGGCCATGTGCCGATATACTGACCGTCGCGCATGATCGTGACTTCATCGCTGATGCGAAGGATCTCATCCATTTTATGCGAAATGTAAATAATGCTGCAGCCATCGTTTCTGAGCGTGTTGATAATGGTAAAGAGCTGTTCAACCTCGGATTGCGTAAGAGATGAAGTCGGCTCATCCATAATGACGATTCTTGCGTTTGCCGAAACTGCCTTTGCAATTTCCACGAGCTGCATCTGCGACACGGAGAGGGTGGAAAGCTTGGCTGAGGGATCAAAATTCATATGCAGTCTTTCAAGAAGCGCCTTGGAATCGGCAATCATTTTTTTCTGGTCTACGATTTTGATGCAGCCAAGCACTTTTTTATATGGATAACGGCCGCAAAAAATATTTTCGGCGATGGGACGTTCGGGAATAGGCTGCAACTCCTGATGAACCATTGCAATGCCTTTTTGCAGCGCGTCAAACGGATTTTCGATTTTTATGGATTCGTCGTTGTAAATAATCTCGCCGGCATCCATAGAATAGACACCGAACAGACATTTCATAAGCGTAGATTTTCGCCCATGAGCGCATGGACAGTGCCGGGATGAAGATTGAGAGATACGTTATCAAGGGCTTTGACGCCCGGAAAGGATTTGCATATCCCTTTCATTTGAAGTACATATTCCGACATAAGTGCCCCCTTATGAGATGATCGAAAAAGAAAACATGCAGTAAGGAAATTGCGTGTGAGGGCTCACACGCAATTTCGCTTTGTGACAAAGAATTACGCGACCTTCTGGTAATCAACCCAGTTGTAGGTCTCAACGGGATTGCCGTTGATGTAGTCGATTGCAACGTCAACAGCCTTGTGGGACTGACCGAT
>CAZNJN010000002.1:0-28942 GCA_964573365.1 uncultured Oscillospiraceae bacterium | reverse complement strand
CCCGGCGCAACCTCCACAAAAATCGCCATATATAATGAGGAAACAGAGGTCTACAAAAAAACCATCGACCATGCGGCAGCGGATCTTGCGCCGTTTTCAAGCATCCTCGAGCAAAAGGACTATCGCAAGCAGATCATCCTGCAGACGCTTGAAAGCGCGGGGTATTCGCTGCGCGATTTTGCTGCGGTCTGCGGCAGAGGCGGGCTGTTGCGCCATATCCCGTCGGGAACCTACCGCGTAAGCGATGCGGTCATCGACGATGTAAAGGCGGCGCGCTACGGCGAGCATGCCAGCAACCTTGGAGCGCTGCTCGCGCGTGAGCTTGGCGATACCGTTTCAATCCCCTCCTTTTTCGTCGATCCCGTCTGTACGGATGAAATGAGTGAGGTCGCGCGCGTAAGCGGCTGCAAGGGCATGGAGCGCACAAGCTTTTTTCACGCGCTCAACCATAAGGCAATGGCGCGCGAAGCGTCAAAGCTGCTGGGCAAAGCCTATGAAGAAACAAACTTAGTCGTTGCGCATATGGGCGGCGGCGTTTCCGTCGCAGCACACGAAAAGGGACGCTGCGTCGATGTAAATAACGTGCGCGACGACGGCGCGTTTTCAATGGATCGCGGCGGCGGCTTACCTGTAACCGGCGTGTTGGAGCTTTGTTTTTCCGGCATTACCAAGGCGGAGGCAAAGAAAAAGCTTATGCTGCAATCCGGCCTCTTTTCCTATCTCCAGACGCGCGATTTTCGGGAGGTCGAAGCGCGCATGAACGCGGGCGAAGCCGAGGCGAAGCTGATTGCCGAAGCGATGGTCTATCAGCTTTGCAAGGATATGGGCGCAATGGCAGCGGTGCTTCGCTACGAAGTGGACGCGATCGTTCTTACCGGCGGCATGGCAAACAGTAAATGGCTTTGTGCGCAGATCGAAAAACGAATGGGAAAGCAGTTCAAAATCATCGTCCTTGCCGGCGAAAACGAGATGAAAAGCCTTGCGGAAGGCGCCCTTCGCGTGCTGCAGGGCAAGCAGGAAGCGAAAACCTATTAAAGACAGTTCTTATTGAAAGGAGTCTTAGCATGTTAAACCATATCGAATCCATTCTCCAAAAAGCGAAAACGACAGGACGCGGGGTCATTGCCGTCGCCGCCGCGCACGACGAGGATGTGCTCAAGGCGGTCAGCGCCGCGCATGAGGCGGGCATGGTGGACGCGATCCTTGTCGGGCATTCGTCCGAAATTCGCGCTATACTTGACAGGCTCGGAAAAAACTGCAATGATTACAGCATCCGCGAGGCAGAGAGCGACGTTGAGTGCGCACGTCTAGCAGTCAAGGCCGTACATGACAAGGAAGCGACATTCCTTATGAAGGGTCTTTTGGGAACCGCCGATCTTATGCGTGCCGTTATTGACAAGGAAAACGGGCTGCGCACGGATAAGCTCATCAGCCACGTCATGCTCTATGAGGTGGAAAGCTATCCGAAGATGCTGGCGCTTACCGACGGGGGCATGAATACCTTCCCCGATCTTGCCAAAAAAGCCGACATTCTTGAAAATGCCGCCATGGTGCTGCGCGCGCTCGGATATGAAACGATCAACGCCGCCTGCGTATGCGGCGCCGAGGTGGTAAACCCCAAGATCCAATCCACCGTAGATGCAAAAGAGCTTAGCGAGATGAAGGAACGCTGGGCGCCGTATCATATGAATGTATTCGGCCCCGCCGGACTTGATTTGGCCATCAGCCCCGCCGCCTGCAAGCATAAACGCTATAACGAGCCGGGGGCGGGCGACGCGGACATCCTGCTTGTGCCCACTTACGAGGTCGGCAACGGAATCGGCAAAACCATGACGTACTTTTGCGCGGGTCGCTCCGCCGGAATTATTGTCGGCGCGCGCGTGCCGATCGTACTTGTTTCGCGGGCGGATTCAGCACAGGCCAAGCTCGCTTCCATCGCGCTTGGCAAGCTTGTCGCCGCAAACGCGTGATAAACCCACAAATTCAAAAAAACGATATTGCAGGAGGTATCAGCATGTTATCCAAGGAAAGTCTGGCATATGGAACGACTCGTTCCTGTATCCGCGAAATCTTTGAGTTCGGCAATCAGCGCGCCGCGCAGGTCGGCCGCGAAAACGTCTATGATTACAGCCTCGGCAATCCCAGCGTACCCGCTCCCGAAGCCGTCAATCAAGCTATCATCGACATTTTGCATGAAATGCCATCTGTAGCCGTGCATAGCTACACCAGCGCAAGCGGCGACGTCGCGGCGCGCGACGCCATCGTAAAAAATCTGAATAAACGCTTTGGTACTGCCTATACCCGTGACAATCTCTATCTTACCTGCGGGGCTGCCGCCTCCCTCTGCGCCGTGTTCCGTGCGCTTAGCGTCGATTGCGACAGTGAGTTTATCGCTATTGCCCCCTACTTTCCCGAGTACAATGTGTTTGCAGGAAACGCAGGCGCAAAGCTCAGGGTCGTTCCCGCCGATCTTCCCAGCTTCCAGATCGACTTTTCCGCGCTCGAAAGCATGATCGGCGCGCATACGCAGGGCATCGTCATCAATTCGCCCAATAACCCTTCCGGCGTGGTTTATACGGAAGAAACGATCAAAAGACTTGCAGCGCTGCTCGAGAAAAAGGAAGGCGAGCTTGCGCATCCCATCTACATCATTTGTGACGAGCCGTATCGTGAGCTTTCCTATGACGGCGTAGTTCCCTTCGTACCGAACTTCTACGCGGACACAGTGGTCTGCTATTCCTACTCCAAATCTCTTTCCCTGCCCGGCGAGCGTATCGGCTATGTTCTCGTGCCGGACGGAGCATCCGATAGCAAGGCTCTTTACGCCGCGATCGCGGGCGCTGCCCGTGCGCTCGGTTATGTCTGCGCTCCTTCGCTGATGCAGCATATGATCGCGCGCTGTGCGGACGTTACGCCGGATCTTGCTCCCTACATCCGCAACCGTGACCTGCTCTATAGCGAGCTGACCCGCATGGGTTATCACTGCGCAAAGCCCTCCGGCGCCTTCTATCTCTTTATTCAAGCGCCCGGGGGCGACGCCGAAGCTTTCTGCGAGACCGCTAAGAAATACGATTTGCTGCTTGTCCCCGGCACAGGCTTTGGATGTCCCACCTATATGCGTGCCTCCTACTGCGTCAGCTATGAGATGATCGAGCGTTCCTTACCCGCGTTTGAAAAAGCGATCAAGGAATACATCTGATCCGCCTGCCGGTAAAGCGGTGCTCTCAGGCGCGTTCTCAACGAACGCGCCTGTTTTTCAATAAGCTTGCTGTTTCCCAAACTTTCCCTTTGTGGTTTTTCTAAATTATTCGATACTTGCTCAATTCTATGCTATAATGTATGTAAGTCAGATTTTCTGGAGGTTTTTTATGAGTACGTCCAAAGTATACTTTACAAATATGCGCACCTCTGTTTCGGAAAGCTTGCCTCAAAAGCTTCGGCGTCTGGTCGATACCGCCGGTATGGGTACGATAGATTTTGATCATAAGTTTGTGGCGATCAAAATTCACTTTGGAGAGCCGGGTAATCTGGCGTACCTGCGTCCGCAATACGCGCGGGTTCTGGTGGATTATATCAAGGAGCGCGGCGGAATGCCCTTTTTAACAGACTGCAACACGCTGTATGTGGGCGGACGCAGCAATGCGCTCGACCATCTGCTCTCCGCCTATGAAAACGGCTTTACGCCCATAGCAGTAGGCTGTCAGGTTATCATCGCGGACGGTCTCAAGGGTACAGACGATGCGCTTATCCCCATTGACTGCCAATACGTGAAAGAAGCGAAGATCGGACATGCGCTTGCGGATGCCGATATCATTATCAGCCTTACACACGCCAAAGCGCATGAACAGGCCGGCCTTGGCGGGGCGCTAAAAAATCTCGGTATGGGCGGCGGCTCGCGCGCAGGCAAGTTTGAAATGCATTCCGCCGGAAAGCCCGGCGTGGATTTGTCGCTCTGTGTGGGCTGCGGTATGTGCACAAGATTCTGCGCACAGAAGGCAATCTCAATACAGGATAAAAAAGCCTGCATTTCCACGGAGCTTTGTGCCGGCTGCGGGCGCTGCATCGGCGTCTGCCCCCGTCATGCCCTTCATAACCAGCAGGATACCAGCGAAGCGGTCCTCAATCATAAGATCGCCGAATACGCATACGCCGTGATCAAGGACAAGCCGAATTTCCATGTCAGTATTGCGACGGACATTTCGCCGTATTGCGATTGTCATGCCGAAAACGATACGCCGATCGTGCCGAACGTGGGTATGTTTGCTTCCTTTGATCCCGTCGCGATCGATGTCGCGTGTATGGACGCCATTAACGCGCAACCCGTCTTGCCGGGTAGCGCGTTAAGCGAACGCGCACATGCTCACGAGGATCATTTTTCGGATATGCATCCGAATACCGATTGGCATGAGCAGACACGCCATGCTGAAAAAATCGGCATAGGCAGCGAAGCCTATTCACTCATTACGGTGTAAACAAGGCTGAGAGGCTGGCGTTTCCACCCATATTCACTTTAATTTTCCATTCTTTCATGGATTGTTTGCATTTTTTCGTTGCGGCGTACTTGTCCTCCGCTTTGGAAAATGCTAAAATAGAGTGAATTTATATGGGGATGATGTTTTGTGTCCTCACGGCAGCATCCGTATAAAAAGCGGAAGGAATTATCTCATGGGTCTTTTTGAGTTCAATGACGTTGGTATCGATCTTGGTACTGCCAGCGTCTTGGTATATGTGAAAAATAAGGGGATCGTACTGCGCGAGCCTTCTGTTGTGGCCGTTGAAAAGCTTACCGGACAGATTCTTGCCATTGGCGAGGAAGCTCGAAAAATGCTTGGCCGCACGCCCGGTAACATTATCGCTTTGCGCCCTTTGCGCGACGGTGTAATCTCCAACTACGACATTACGGAACGCTTGCTGCACCATTTCTTAAAAAAAGTCGTTGGTACGCACGTTTTCTTTAAGCCGCGCGTGGTTGTCTGCGTCCCCTCCGGCGTCACGGAGGTTGAAAAGCGTTCCGTTATCGACGCCACGGAGGAAGCCGGCGCGCGCCATACCTACCTCATTGAAGAACCGATCGCGGCAGCCATCGGCGCTGGAATCGATATTTCCGCGCCTCGCGGCTCAATGATCCTCGATGTTGGCGGCGGCACAAGTGACGTTGCCATCCTATCGCTGGGCGGCGCCGTGCTTTCATCTTCCATCAAGGTCGCGGGTGATAAGTTTGACGATTCTATCGTCCGTTACATGCGTAAAAAGCATAACCTTTTAATTGGTGAGCGTACCGCTGAAGAAATGAAATTCCGCATCGGTTCCGCTTATCCGCGCAAAGAGCAGCTCTTCCTTGACGTAAAGGGCAGAAACCTGATCTCCGGCTTGCCGCAGGCAATCGTCGTAGGCTCCAATGAAATGATCGACGCGCTTGAGGAACCGCTGCAAATGATTCTTGAATGCGTGCGCACCATGTTTGAAAGCACGCCCCCGGAGCTTGCCAGCGACATTACCGAAAACGGCATTTGCTTGACCGGCGGCGGCGCGCTGCTCTATGGCATGGATCGATTTATTGCCGAGCATACCAAGGTTCCCTGCTATATCGCGGAAGACCCTATTTCCTGCGTCGCGATCGGCACGGGCAAGGTGCTTGAAAACATCGATAAGTTTTCCAGCGGCGCGATTTACGATTACAAGCGCGGCGACTACTTTGAGCTTACGCAGTAAAACAGAAATCAGCACAATGATTTTTCATAGAAGCACAAAGAACCGCTTCGGCGGTTCTTTGTGCTTTCTACAGACTTCATTTTTAGACTTCATTTTTGCTTCAAGGATTCAGTCAAACAGTCTTTGTCCGTACTTGCGCAGCAATACCATCAGCGGCATACCGAGCGCGTAGCAGGCGATCGCCTGCCCGACGCCAACGTACATGGCGCAGACTTCAAACGGGACGCCGACGCAGTATACATCGCTGAGCAGCCAGCCGACAATCAAAGCATTAAACAAAACGGAAGGCAGCGGCAGCAGCCATCTGTTTATTCCCCTTTTATGCATGGTAAAGGTTGCGACAGCGGCGAGAAGCGTCGCAAGACTGCCGAACACAACGTCATAGGGAGCCGCGCCGGTCAGTAAATTGGCGAGCAGACACCCAATAAAAAGCCCCGGCACAGCCGAGGCGCTAAAACACGGCAGAATGCAGAGCGCTTCCGAAACACGAACTTGCATCAGTCCCGAGCTGATCGGCTGAAAGGCGATTGTGAGCAAAATATAAAGCGCCCCGATCAGGGCGCCTCTTGTAATGCTTTTGATTCGCACGCCCGTTATTTTGACGCAAGATAATCGTTGATCTTGCTTTCAAGCTCGTTTGCGTCGATGCCGTGTACCGCACAGGCCTGCTCCAAATCCTCGCCGTGCGCCATGATGCAGCCCAGACAATGCATCCCCGCATCCATCAGGATATCCGCAATGCCTTCATCTACGCGCAGAATTTCTGTAATCATCATATTCTTGTTGATTTCCATGTGTGATCCTCCCGAATTTTCTTTTTCTATTATAATCCCCAAGGTAAAACTTGTAAACCGTCAGCTTCGCGTTTGAAATTTGCAGCCGCATTTCGTGCAGGTGACCAAAAGCTTTCCCTTTCCTCTGGGCACGCGTAGCTTCTGCATACACTGTGGACAATTCAGATACTTATACTGTCGGTGCGATTTTAAGTCCACCACGTTCCCCTTGGACTTGTTTCGGAGGTTTCTCCACCATGTTGTGATGCTGCTTTCAACGCGCATGTACTTATTAAGTTCATCCTGCCGTTTATACAGATTCCTTGAAAACATGCGCACAAGCACGAGGATCATCAGCACGATATAGCAGAGATTCAAGATCGCATACGGGTAAACGGTGCGCCTAAAGAAAAGGCTCACGGCGTACAGTACCAGCGCGCTGATCATCAACACCTGATTAAGTTTGTCCATACCGTAGCGTCCTTGGAAAAATTGCATATCTTCTCCTCCTGTTATTGCGGCTTTTGTGAAATCAGCAGCGCCGCCGAAAGGGGACTTAGCACCATATGGATGCCGCCCGCCGCCATTTTGATCTCCGTACCCGTGAGTACGTCCCGATAGGCGTCTACGAATTCAAGCCTTCCTATATCAGGGCCTGCTGAAAAGTCAGCTTTGCTCACACAGATCACCTGACTGCTCTCGCTGCGGTTGAGCAGCAGCAGCGCGCCATCCTCGTTCTCTGAGCGCAGCATGGCAAACACGCTTTCACCATACGCGCGCATGGCACAGGCGCCGCCGCTGAGCGCCGCGCAGGCTTTTCGCGCGTGAATGAGCTTACGAACGCCTGTTTGAATTTCCTCATCCTCATGTCCCCACGGATAGGTTCCGCGGCAGAACGGATCAGCCATGCCGCTCATGCCCGCTTCATCCCCGTAATAAACGCAGGGTACGCCCGGCATTGCCATTTGAACCATGAGCGCCATCATCAATCTCGCCCTTCCGCGCCGATCAGCTTCTTCATCCGGTTTATAGATCGCCTGTTCCTCTCTTGTCATGGCGTCCCTGCCCGGAGCGCCCGAGAGCGCCGTGCGAATGCGGACGGTATCATGGCTGCCCAAAAGGTTGAGCTGCGCGTCATAAAACGGCTTTGGATAATGCTCGCGCAGGGTCATCAACCGCGTTACAAAGCCCTGTGCATCCACGCGGTAGAGCAAAAAATCAATCAGTGCGTCGCGGAAGGGATAGCCCATCGCGCTGTCAAGCTCCTGACCGCCGACATACGCGCGGCGCTTTCCGTAGGACTCCTTGTTGGACGCGTCCTCCCATACTTCTCCTAAGAGCAGGCCTTCGGGATTGTTCTCTTTAAGCTGCCGCCGTAAAAATTTGATAAATTCGTCGGGCAGCTCGTCAGCGACGTCTAAGCGCCAGCCCTTAACGCCCATGCAGGAGTAACGCGCAAGCAGCTTAGAAACAAAGGCGCGGTAGTCCGGATCGTTTTCTTTTAGCTCCGGCAGCGTCTTAAAGCCCCACCAGCTATGATAGTTCTCCGGAAACGAAATAAAATCATACCAGCTCGCATAAGGAGACTCTCTGCTCTCATAAGCGCCGAGACTGGAGTAGCGCCCATATTTGTCAAAATAAACGCTGTCGTCGCCGGTATGTGAAAAGACGCCGTCAAGTATGACTTCGATGCCCATTCTTTTTGCTTCTTCAAGCAAACGGGAAAAAGCTTCCATGCCGCCCAAAATGGGATCGACCTTCTCATAGTCGGAGGTGTTATAGCGATGGTTGGAAGGGGACTCAAAAATCGGATTGAGATAAACGCAGTCTATACCCAAATCCTTGAGATACGGCAGCTTTTCACGCACCCCGTCCAAATCCCCGCCAAAGAAATCACAGGGATCGTAAAACTGCTCGCCCGGAAGCGGGCGGAAAAAAACTTGCTCCTCCCAGTTTTCATGCAGCAGAATACGGCGTCCCAGTTTCGTATGCTCTTTTGCCCGCTCCTTGGAAAAAGCTGCGCCGCGCGCAAACCGATCGGGAAAAATTTGGTAGCATACGCTCTTTTTGAACCATTCCGGCGTTGTATAGTCCGCCTCATAGACCGTAATCTGCCATGCGGGCGGCTCTTTATATGCGTATATGCGTCCTTCGCCGCTCACGCCGCCATAGCTTCGCGTTTGGCCATCCGCATCCAAAAGAAAATAATACCAGAAAAGCCCGCTTTCTTTCGGCGTTTTTACGCAAAACCGGTAGCCGTCCTTTTCTCTTGTTCCTTCTGCTATGGTCTCGCCATTTTCAATCCATAGGCGCAGCCGAGCCTTTACCGTCGGGTCCGGTACTCGTATAAACAGACTGATTTCGCTTTCCACCGTGACTGCGCCGAAGGGAGCGCGATACGCACTAAGCCACGAATTATGTAAAATTCCATCCCATTTACTCATAGCTATGATTCTATCATAAATATAGCCTGCCGCAAGCGACTTCGCAGGATTTTCACAATTCTATTACGAAAAAGCACGGCCTTTCGAGCCGTGCTTTTTTTCTCATTATGGACAGAGTTTTCGGTATAGACCGATATAAGCCTTGGCTGAACGAGTCCAACCAAAATCAGTGTTCATATCGCGTTCAATCATTCTGTTCCATGCGCTCAAATCATGGTGCAAACCAATGGCGCGGTAAATCGCGTCGAGCATTTCGTGCGCGTTATAATTCGCAAAAGAAAATCCGTTTCCGGTATCCTCAAATTTGTTGTAGGGCAGCACCGTGTCCTTCAAGCCGCCCGTTTCGCGCACTATGGGGATGGCGCCGTAGCGCATGGCAATGATCTGCGAAAGGCCACAGGGTTCAAACTTTGAGGGCATGAGATACAGATCCGCGCCGGCATAAACGCGATGCGCGATCGCCTCGTTTTGCTCATATCGCACCCCTACTCTGCCGGGATAACGCCATGCCGCCCAAGAGAGCAAGCCTTCATAGCGGCTGTCGCCTCTGCCAAGCACGGCAAGCTGTACCCCGCTTTCCACGATCTCGTTGATGACGCGTTCCACCAAATCAAAGCCCTTTTGATCGGTCATGCGCGTTACCATGGCAAGCACCAGAGACTCGCTCTGTATATCGAGGTTAAACTCTTTTTGCAGCGCTTCCTTACATGCGGATTTTCCGCCCATGTCCTTAGGCGAATAGGTCTTGACGATATATCGGTCTATGCTTGGGTTCCATTCGTTCAAGTCGATGCCGTTGAGAATACCATAGAGAGAATTCTCCCTCGCGCGCAGCAGTCCGTCAAGCTGCTCGCCATAATAAGCGGAGCGAATCTCATAGCTGTAGGTGGGGCTTACCGTTGTAACAAGATCGGCATACACGATACCGGCTTTCAAAAAGTTGATGCAACCGTAATACTCAAGCTTATCGTTTGTAAAGCAGTCCCATGAAAGATTGAGCATATCCGCAACTCGTTCCCAAGGAAACACGCCTTGGAAGCGCAGATTGTGGATGGTAATGATTGTGCGAATATCCTGATAGTTGGGCAAAAGCCCGTATTGCAGACGCAAAAGCGCGATGGACATCGCCGCCTGCCAGTCATGAGCATGAAGTACGTCGGGATAAAAGTCCAAATGGCGCATCGCCTCAAGCACGGCTTTTGAGAAAAAGGCAAAGCGTTCCGCCTCGTCCGAGGTGAAATTTCCATAGATATAATCGCGTCCAAAGTATTGTTTATTATCTAAAAAGTAAAATGTTACGCCCTCAAGAACGAAGCGGTGGACGCCGCAATATTGCTTGCGCCATCCCATATCTACCGTAAATTCGCTGACCAGCTCCCATTTTTGACGATATTCATCGGGAATCGCGTTATATTCGGGCAGCATCACCCGAATATCCGCGCCAAGGCGCGCCAGCTCGCGCGGTAAAGAACCTACAACGTCTGCCAAGCCGCCTGTCTTTACAAAGGGCGTGCATTCCGAAGCCGTGAAAAGAATCTTCAGGGGAGCTTTGGGCATTGGCTTGGCTTCGATTTTTTCTTTCATCTCCTCGGCTGCGCGCTTTGGCAGCAGCGTTTCTTTGCCTTGCACCGTTTCCGCTTTTGCGTCTTCAAGCTTCGCGCTTGCCTTTACGCGATCTGTCTGCTCGTTCCTTTGCGCAACCGTCGCTGTCTTTTTTTTATCCGCCTTGGGCGCTTCTTTATCTGCAGGCGTCTTTTTAGCTACAGGCGCTTCTTTGCCTTGGGTTTTTTCTTTCGCGGCGGGTTTTTTCGCCTTTACGGTCTTTACGGGCTTGCTCTTTCCCGTTTCCGTTCCAATCTCGCCTTTTGCCTTTTCAGCCGTCACCTTTCCCTCTTGTTTTTCAGTCTTACCCTCCGGCTTAGGCTTTACGGCCACGGTCTTTTTTTCTTCCATGTTCTCACGCTCCACTTCTATCCCAGTAAATTTCATTATATTGTATAATTAAACGCATCATCAGCATAATACATAGCCTCGCTGTATAGCTGAGCCAAACGCCGCTGCGTTAGTCCGTATTTTTCGCACAGAGTATTCACTCCATCCCACACGCCATCCTCGTATTCACGCAAAGCGGAAAGGATCTCGCCCATCGTATCGCCGCCGCTAAGTATCGCCGTCTGAATCTCCTCAGAAAGCATAAGCTTTTCTAAAATATCCGCCAGCTTTGCATCCTCTTTGCTAAATACGGAGAACATGCCGGCGATGTACGCATCGTTCGCCTGCTCCTGTTTGTCGATTTCGATATACATCGTTTCAAGAAATTTTGCTCTGCCAAGCGCCAGACGGATGTACTCATCATTTTGGCTTTGCAGGCACTCCTGTAGCAAAATTAACAGAATCCATCGTTTGGATTCTTCGATGCCCATACGCACGAGCGCCTGCTGCACGGACGCAATCTTGCTTCCTCTGAAAAATTGCAGCGTATTGCTCTTGTTCAGCAGCCTTAGCGTCATGCCCGCATCCTTGAGTATGATCGCCGCCATTTCGTCAAACTTTGGAACGGGCTTGTTAATTTCCTGCCACAGCCGCATATGCGTCACTGTTGAGATTGCAATCGATTCGGTTTTAATCACAATCGGCTTTTTGAAGTAATAGCCCTGCACAAGCTGATAACCGCAGCGCTTTGCCAAGTCGAAATCATGCTCGGTTTCCACTTTTTCCGCAAGTAGCTTTTTCTTTCGAGCGGGACCGCGAGCAATCTTTTTTCGTTTTTCATCATTGCAAAGCACAAAATCAACTTTCACGATATCAACATAGGGAATGAGCGCGTCAAACTTGGGCTGCCCGGTATAATCGTCTATCGCAAAAACATAGTGATACTTTCTTTTCAGGTAGTCGATCTGATCTAAAAACGCCTTATCGATCGTTGCATCCTCCAGTATCTCAACAACAAATAGATCCGGGTTGAGCAACAAAACAATATCCGACATGCACATTTCCCTTGTCAGATTCAAAAATGCACGTTTGCCGCCTGTGAGCGCTTTCAAGTTGAAATCCGTCTGGATACTGCAAATCATTTGCTTTGTGGCGGCATCCGAATCCATTCCTTCGGGATAGTAATTTTTTTCGGAATCACGGAAAAGCATTTCATAGCCGTAAAGCCTTTGGTGCATATCCAAAATGGGTTGGCGCGCCATAAATTTATTGATCATAGCTCTGGCTCTCCCCGTGCATGCGCGTTTTTTTAGATTGTCGCACCCTTGCGTATAATGATAGGAAAGCTGTCATAGCCGGCGAGCTTTCTGCCCGCGCGAATGGTGACGCCTTTATCCATAATCGCATAGGATAGCTCGCTGCCTATGCCGATATCACTCGCCTGCATCACGATGCAGTCCTTAATTTTTGCCTCACGCTGCACGCGCACTCCGCGAAAGAGAATGGAATTTTCAATCTCGCCCTCGATCAAGCAGCCGTCCGCCACCAGACAGTTATGGCTGCAGGAGCCTTTGCTGTAGCGTGCCGGTACCTCATCCTTGATTTTTGTATAGATGGGATGATCGCTGTTAAACAAATCGTCACGCACGTTTTTATTCAACACTTCCATATTATGCTTAAAGAAAGTCGCCAATGAGTTCATGCGGGCAACATAGCCCTCATATTTCCATGCGTGCATCCTCAGACTGTGTACGTTTTTCACCAGCACGTCGCGCATAAAGTCCGTATAGCCGTGCGCCGCCGCATCCTCGATCAGGTATTCAAAAAGCGTGCGTTCCATAATATAGGCGTCGCAGGCGGCGTTGTTCGTGCGCGCGTTCGCCGAGTTATGCTCCATGTCCGTAATATGACTGCCGTCAAGCACCAGACGCAGATCGTCAAAGCGATCCTCCTCCGAAAACGGCTGCGTTTCGTTGTACATGATCGTGATATCCGCGCCGGTCTCCATATGCTGCTTGAGCATTTCATCATAGGTCGTATTATAGATCGTATGGCTGCCCGTAAGCACCACATAGCGCTGCGTGCTGCGGCGTACATAGCCCATAACCGAGCGGAACGAGTCGATCGTACCCGAATAAATGCCCGTATTTTCCTTGGTTACAAAGGGTGGAAGTATAAACAAGCCGTCGCGCTTGCGGCGCAGCTCCCATTCCTTGCCCGATCCGAGATGATCCATTAGGGAGTGGTAGTTTTTCTGCGTAATGATGCCCACGTTGGAAATACCCGAATTGACCATGCAGCTCATTACAAAATCAATGCAACGATAGCGCCCCGCAAAGGGAACCGCCGCTACAGAGCGCGAATAGGTGAGATCCCTGAGTTGTAAATTGGATTCCCCTGTATAGATCAAGCCAAAGAGTTCGTTCTGCATTAATAGCCCCTCCCTTCGTTTACAATCATGCCTACGGGTATGCGCGCATGGGCGGCAATCGTGGTATCGCTTGCGACAAGCGTGATATCGCCGGTGAGCCGCACATCGTAATCGCCATCCTCCGGCCTTTTTGCGTCGCCGATGACTGCGCCCTCACAGACGCGGGCATTTTCGCCGAGGATCGCCTTGTAAATCTTCGCGCCGCGCTCCACGACCGCGCCGGGCATCAGCAGCGAATCATAAACCTCTGCGTCCTCCGCTACGCTGCAGCCCGCAAAGATGACGCTGTGATGTACGGTTCCCTCGACATTGCAGCCCTCCGTAATGACGCTGCCGCAGACGCTCGCCTTCGCGCCCACATAGTGCGCCGGTAAATTGGGGCTTTTCGAATAGATCTTCCATTCCTTGTCGTTCAGATCCAGCGTAGGCGGATCTGAAATGATATCCATATTCGCTTCCCAAAGGCTCTGCACCGTGCCAACGTCCTTCCAGTAGCCCTTAAACTCGTAAGCAACGAGCTTCTTTCCGTCGCCGATCAAGGCAGGGATAATATCCTGTCCAAAGTCGTTGCTTGAAGCGTCGTTTGATTCATCTCTCTCTAAATACTCGCGCAGCGTTTTCCATGAAAAAATATAGATGCCCATAGACGCTTTGTTGCTCTTTGGCTGCTTCGGCTTTTCTTCAAATTCGGTAATTCGGTTTTCCTCGTTCGTATTCATGATGCCAAAGCGGCTCGCTTCCTCAATCGGTACTGGAAGCACGGCGATTGTGGCGTCGGCGTTTTGTTCCATATGATACGCGAGCATCTTCGCGTAGTCCATTTTATAAATGTGATCGCCCGAAAGGATCAACACATAATCCGGATCATAGCGCTCGATAAACGCGCGATTTTGATAGATCGCGTTTGCCGTGCCGGAATACCATTTTCCCCTTGTGCCGGAAACATAGGGCGGCAGTACGAAGACGCCGCCGTCGTTACGGTCAAGATCCCAGGCTTGGCCGGTTCCGATATATGCGTTAAGCTCCAGCGGCTCATATTGCGTCAGCACGCCTACGGTATCGATGTTGGAATTGGTGCAATTTGAAAGAGGAAAGTCGATGATTCGGTATTTCCCTCCAAAGGGCACAGCCGGCTTTGCCATACGGTTTGTAAGCACACTCAATCGGCTTCCCTGACCGCCCGCAAGCAGCATGGCGACGATACGTTTCTTTCTCATTTGCGCTTCCTCCTGCGTTTTTATTGCCACCTGTTGACTCTGCGGTCTTTTCGCATGAAAAGACCGCAGAATAGTATGGCTATTCTTTTTTCTTGAGTGCTGTTTTCTTCTTCACTTCTTTTGCGCTCTGCTCCTTAGGCGGCTTCGTCGTCGTCTTTTCCTCCGGCTTGAGTTCAACGTAGTAATACACCGCCTCATACGACCAAAGCGGTATATCTACCGCGGCGTTTCCGGTCTTGTCCTCCACGCTGCTTATGCACAGGGAGCGGGAATCGACGCCGGACATCGCCTTTGTCAAAAGGCAGGGATGCGGCATATAGAGCCTGTAGGCCTCATGATCTACCGGCGTAAAGTTGAACAGGCAAAGCAGGGCTCGATCCTCCTCGTCAAAGCGTAAAAATGCGATTACACTGTGCAGCGCGTCGTCCACGCTGACCCATTCAAACCCGTTCCAGTTCGTGTCGCGTTCCCAAAGCGCAGGCGTATCCGAATAAAAATGATTGAGCGCCCGCATGAACCGCTGAAAATCCGCATGCGCCGGATAACTGAGCAAAAACCAATCCAGCGACTGTCTGAAATTCCATTCGATAAATTGCGCGATCTCATTGCCCATAAAGTTCAGTTTTTTTCCTGGGTGGGCAAATTGATACATCATCAAAAGACGCATCTGGCGAAACTGATCCTCATATTCGCCGGGCATACGGTTGATCAAAGAGCATTTTCCGTGTACCACCTCATCATGGGAAAAGGGCAGCACATGGTTTTCGCTAAACGCATAGCACATGGAAAACGTCAGCTTGTCGTGGTGATTTTTGCGGAACAGGCTGTCCATGCTCATGTACTGGAGCGTATCGTTCATATAGCCCATATTCCACTTAAAGTCAAAGCCTAAACCGCCGCGGTCAGGCCATGCGGTGACAAGCGGAAAGGAGGTACTTTCCTCCGCGATCAGCACCGTTCCGGGGCATTCACGCCGGACGCTTTCCGAAAGATGCTGCAAAAACGCGATCGCGTCCAAGTTTTCCTTGCCGCCATAGATGTTCGGCACCCATTCTCCATCCTTGCGCCCATAATCAAGATAGAGCATGCAGCTTACCGCATCCACCCGCAAGCCGTCTATATGATATTCATGAAGGAAAAACACCGCGTTGGAAATCAGGAAGCTCTGCACCTCTGTGCGGCTGTAGTCAAAGAGCACCGTACCCCATTCGCGCTGTTCGCTGCGTCGCGGATCGGCGCTTTCATAAATCGGCGTACCGTCAAAAAGGCGCAATCCTTGTTCATCCTTGGGAAAATGCGCGGGAACCCAGTCCATAAGCACATAGATGCCCGCTTCATGAAAGCAATCAATAAGATACTTAAACTGCTGGGGCGTGCCATAGCGCGAGGTGACGGAATAGTAGCCCGTGACCTGATAGCCCCAACTGTCGTCAAGAGGATATTCCATAAGGGGCATGAATTCCACATGGGTATAGCCCATGTCCTTGACATAGCGCACAAGCTGCTCCGCCATATCCTCATAGCTTAAATCGACCGTCCATGAACCCGCATGTACTTCATAGATATTCATGGGCTTGTTATAGTATACCTGCTTACGCCGCTCACGCATATGTTCTTCATCGTGCCAGGCATAGCCGCCGATGTCCCAGATGATGGACGCTGTTGCCGGCCGCTCTTGGCTGAAAAACGCGAAGGGATCGGCTTTATAGATCAGGTCTCCGTCAAAGGTGCGGATGGCGTATTTATACAGATCTCCGATATGCGCGATGCCAACATGCGCCTCCCATACGCCGGTCGTACCGCATTTATGCATAGGATCGGCATAGGGATTCCATCCGTTAAAGCTGCCTACAACGCTGACAGACTCAGCATTGGGCGCCCATAGTGCAAAGCGAAAGGCGTCATAGCCTTCCATATGAACTTTATGGCAGCCTAAAGCTTTGTAGGAGTACGCATTCGTTCCTTCATTGAACAGGTATAATTCATTTTCGTCCAAATATGCGTTCACCTTTTCACCTCGGCAATCTTAGATTTTCCCATAATCGCTACAGTATTCATTACTGATTTATATAGTTTTCTATAAGCATTGTAACAGAAAAGAAAGCGTGAATCAATCTTGTGCTTGTCGAATCCATGCGCTATTATTAGGATATGTGCGAAAATAAGCTTATTCTTACAACTTCATTGGATCCTTGGCATAATTTGGCGCTTGAGGAATACCTTTTCGACGCGCACAAGGAGGGCGTACTGCTCTATCTGTGGCGCAACCAAAACACGGTCGTAATCGGCCGAAACCAAAATGCGTGGAAGGAATGCCGTATCCAAGCGCTTGAAAGCGACGGCGGAAAGCTTGCGCGCCGCACCAGCGGCGGCGGCGCCGTTTTTCACGATGTCGGCAATTTGAACTTTACCTTTATTACCACAAAAGCGCTGTATAATCAGGAACGGCAGCTTGAGCTTATTATTGGCGCGGTAAAGCGTCTGGGCATCAGCGCCTCCTTTACCGGACGAAACGACATCGTTACATCAAGCGGCGCCAAATTTTCCGGCAATGCGTTTCGTCACAGCAGCACAACCGATATGCACCACGGCACCCTTTTGATCGCTGTGGATATGCAAAAGCTCTCAAAGTATTTAGCGCCTTCCAAGGAAAAGCTCCGTTCAAAGGGAGTGGAAAGCGTCCGGTCGCGCGTGTGCAATTTACAGGAATACAGAAGTGAGCTTGACTCCGCTATGATGATTGAAGCGCTGACGCAGACCTTCAAGGAAAATTACGGCCCCTTTTCCCTGCTTCAAGAGGAAACGCTTGATCAAAATCTTCTCTCATCCTTGATCGAGCGTCACGCGAGCTGGGATTGGCGCTTGGGCGCGTCTCCGCGCTTTGACGTGGAGTTTTCTACGCGCTTTGATTGGGGCGAGTTCGATCTTCAGCTTGCGTTAAAGGGTGGCATTATCGAGAATGCTTTTGTCTTTTCCGACGCCATGGATGAAGCTTTTATCCGTTCTCTTTCTCCCGCGCTCTGTCATCTTCGCTTTGATCGCTGCGCGCTTACGGATGCCCTTTTAGCCCTGCATAATCCCATGGCTGAGGATATCGTTCAATTCCTTTCTTCCCGTTTGGATTCCATATAGTGCGCAACGACAAAGACCGCCCTTCACATGGAAGAGCGGTCTTTTTTTGCCTGCCTTATTTGGCTTTGTAGCTGCCGCAAAGGCTCTCGTCGCAGGGTTCACCCGTATGGCAGCCGCACATCGGTTCCACGCGGATGCTGTCCAGTTTGCACATATCCTTGCCGTCCTCATGGTGCGAGCAACTGCAAACCGTGCAGCCAATGGTTTGACAACCCATTTCCTTGCCGGACATAGTACAACCTCCGTTCCTAGATTTATCTCTAGTGTGTACGGAGGTTGTATTTTTTATCCGATCATTTCATATGCTGTTCGCTTAAAAATTTGTTTTAGAAAAATCTGTACGCGCAGTAGAAATACTTGATCCAGTAATCCGTCTTAAACGAGCTTTCGTATACGCAGCCCTTTGTCGAGCCGGCATGCACCATCGTACCTCCGTCAACCGCGATCGCCACATGTCCCTTAGACGAGGACATTTTGAATACGAGCACATCGCCGCGGCGAATGTTACTCATGGAGCTGATTTTGCTGTACTTTGTCGCGCTGCGCCAGCTCTTGCTCGTCATATAGCCCTGCTTGACGCCCGCCTGATTCAAACACCAGTACACAAAGCCGGAGCAATCAAAGGTATTGGGGCCTTTGGCGCCCGTGACATACTTGCTTCCCTTCTTGGAAAGCGCCACAGAGAGGAAGGTGTCGAGGCTTCCTGAAGCGCCCGTTGCGCTGCCGCCAGTGTTCTGTGAAGATCCGCTGGAGGAGTTGCCGGAGGAGCTTCCGGAGGAGCTGCTTGAGGAACTGCCCGGCAGCTTATAGCCGGACGACGGGCCATGCAGCTCGCTTGCGTCTTTGCTCATTGTTTGTATCGTTTTTCTGCCCGCCTTGCCGTCTCCCGTTAAGCCGTTGCGTTTTTGGAAGGCGCGCACGGCGTATTCCGTATCGTTGCCATAATAGCCGGTTGCTTTTTTCAAAAATCCCAGCTTTACCAAAATTCTTTGAATGCGCTCTACCGCCTCGCCCGAATCGCCGATCGTCAGCGCGTTTGGCTGCGCGTTATCGGAAAACAGCTCCGCCTTTGTCGTAGGACCCACATAGCCGTCGGCAATCAAGCCGTTTTTGGATTGAAACAGTTTTACGGCGGCAACGGTATCGCGTCCAAAGTTTCCGTCGGGTTCGGTCGTAAGATAGCCAAGCTTAAATAAACGCTGCTGAAGCTTTTTTACAATGTCGCTTTTTTCGCCGTAGCTGATCGCCTGCGCCACAGCGTCCTCGCTATAGAGCATTTCGTAGGTGCTCTCGCCTACCATGCCGTCTACGCCAAGATTGTTGCGCGCCTGGAAGGCTTTGACCGCCGTTTCGGTCACATCCCCGAAATAGCCGGTGACATTTCCTTCTTCCAAGTATCCAAGATCGATCAGGCGGGACTGCATTTCTTTGATATCCGTACCCGAAACGCCAAGCATCACCTGATAGGGCGCCGCCAGGTCGCTCATGAGCAGGTTGTACTGCTCAAGGGTCAGCACGCCATCCACGCTTAAACCGTTTGTGCGCTGAAAGCGCTTCACGGCGTCCTCCGTATTAGGGCCGTAAAGCTCCGTCGGCTCGTCGTAGTCCATGTAGTTCAGCTCCATCAATCTAAGCTGAATCCCGCTGACCTCCGCATTTTCCGTGTCCCTGTAAAATTGCTTAGGCGTGGGCACGGGCGTAGGCGTAGGCGGCGGAGTGACTATTTTGAGATCCACGATGCCACCCTCCTGCTCGCCCATCGACATGACGGCCATCGGCTGCTTTTCTTTTTTTGCATTCAGCGTCAAAAAAACGGGCAGAGCAACAATCACAAGCACGGTAAGCACGCTTGCGACGATCGTTTTTATATTTCCGCGCCTAATTTCAGCAATGAGCCGGGAAAAAGCGCCGTGCAGACCGCCGCGGCGTACAAATCGAGTTGTTGCTTGTCGTATGCGCTTGCGAATGCGGGCAAAAAACAGACCGCAATCGCGAGCGAAAATCTGAAGCCACCTTTTCATAGGCATTATTATAACATGGAAGCGCCGAAACACAACAGCACATTGCGTAAACAAATCATGGCACTCTTATGGTTCGTTATATAAAATTCTCCCTTATTTCCGTATATTTCTTTATTTTTTGCGGGGTTTGAGCTTATAAATAAGCGCGAGAAGAATCAAAAGATATACCGCCATCAGCAAAAGCGTAGTCCACGGCAGCTTGGGCGCGAGGCTGACAAGGAGCAGCACGGGCAGCGCAAAGAGGATTGCAAAGCTGCTGCCAAGAATCAGATTGTTGGCGGCGGGCGTCTCGAGCTGCGGATCAATTTCGCGCAGCAGCAGTATGCCCGAGCTGATCGTGCCGGTCATCATGCCGTACATGGACATCAAGCCTTCATAGTAATAATTGGGATAAATCTTTTTACATAGCTTTTGAAGCAGCAAAAGCGTAATTACGCCGCCCACCACAGAAAGCACAATGAACGGAACCCATAAGCCGCTCAGATCTCCGATGTCGATGGACGCGATACCGGCGACAATCATGACATCAAAGCAAAGTCCGCTGATTCTGCTAAGCAGGTAATTGTTCTGATACTGCCTTGTGATAATCCTGCCCTTGGTAAGTACCTTGATGAGACTGCGAAGGAGAATCGCCAGCGCGGAGCCAACGATAAAATTGAAGCCCCAAAGCAGCGAGGAGAGCATGTCGTACATACCCGGAAGCGATTTTTGTATCAGCAGACACAGACCCTGCGTCACAAAAAACGTCGCCATATACACAATCATCACCAGCGCGATCTGCATGGACAGCCGGTCTAAAGACTCAACGATGGGTATTTCACCCTTATCCTGAAAGGTATCGATCGTAACCGCATCGCCGAAGCCCTCCGCATTGCCCGCGCGCACCTTTCCTTTATGCGCAAGCACAAAAAGATATGCGATTCCTACAATGCAGGCACAAAGATAGCCCGCCGCCGCAAGCGCCAAACCAAAGGAACGCCCGCCCGCAAAGCCAAGCGCCTCATATGTCGAGCCGATATTATTCGCCTGACCCGGCCCTTGGCCGTATCCCATAGGCAAAAGGACGCCCGAAGCCTTAAAGAGCTGCGGCATAAAGGTATAGGAGAGCAGCAGGGTGATCAAAAGTCCCGCGATGCCCTGTGTTAAATAGCAGCATACGATCAGCATTCCGCTCTTTGGCGCGACCAGATCGCGCGGTCTTTCCCCGATGCGCGGTATGCGAAGGCTCATGGCGATAAAGCCGATCGCCAAGCCATGATAGGTCAGCGTTTCGAGTATCTGGGCATTTAGCTCCAAAACGCTCGTCGCCTTGAGAAGCAGCAGCAAAAATCCGGCGATGACCGAGGTCGGCAGAAGGCTGCTCCGTATCAAGGGTATTTTTCGCCTTAGCATGTTGGAAATCAGTACCGCCGCGGCAATGATCCCCGCTTGAATGATCGCGCTCCATAAGCCCGTGTTGGCTGCCGAATAATCCATGTTGCTTTCTCCTATTATGCGTCTTAGTAGCTCAGTCCCTTTAACAAGCGGTAAAAGAGCAGATATTTTCTTCCGCAAAACGCCTTTGCGCCGCTGATCTCGTACAGCTCACCGCGCCAGGAATACAGAATGCGGTTTCTTCCCGCAAGTGCCATATCCGAAATTTCGGTTACGGGAAACGCCGTATCCCCTACGCACAGCTTATACGGATACAGAGAAAGCTCGCCGCGCCTTAGCAGCTCGCCCTTTCCTTTTCCGAGTTTTTTGAGCACAGCGTCAGAATCCTTGCAGATGCGCTCCGAGCCGTTTACGAACGCGCTCATTTTCGTCTTTTGCCATTGATCCCACTGTGTAACGGTGGAAAACGGAGTGGCGCCATGTAATAAGCCCAGCTCGTCATAGCACGAACGCATACCGCAGGTACAGAAAAGCTCATCGTCCTTGCTTTTGAGCGTGCCGAGCTTCTCACATTTGGGGCAGATAAAAAGCGCTGTCTCCAGTTTTTCCGCCAGCTTTTTCCCCTTAAAGGCTATTTTTTCTTTGTTCTCTCTTGCGTAAGCGTCTTCATACAGATCCTCTGCGATCGCGTCGTTGATCTGCTCCGCCGTCATTTGCTGAAGCTGCTGCGGCGTAAAAATACGAACGGGATAAGCGCGCATGTGTCCTCTGCGCAGCGTAGTGCTCCAGCGGGGCGAAGTCAAATAGCCGCCTTCAAGCTTAAAGGTGATCAGTGTGCAAAGCGCCGCCTTCACCATTTTTCCCGTAGCGGGGAAAATTTCTCCCGTCAAGCCGTCAAAGGAACGGTTTCCTTCCGCAAACAGGCAGACGTTCGCGCCGCCGCGCAGCTTGCGCAGGATCGCCATAGCTGCCGCCGCGTCCGTTGTTCCCTTCCGTCTTGCAATCGGCGCGAAAATATTGCGTAAAAGCCATGCGCCGACGCCCGCGCGCAGCACATGCTCGCTGGATACAAAGTACATATGCTCTTTAGAGCTTGCCGCTACCAGCACAGGATCAAGATCGATGTTATGATTGGCGACGATTAAAAAGGGACTTTCGATATCCTGCGGCAGCATTGTGCTCTCCAAAGAAAAAAGCCAGCGGAAAAGCGGGATAAATATGCGCCAGATACTTTTATACAGCTTTACATGCAAAGTATAGCTATCCTGCATTGTTATCCCTCCTTCCCCGCGGTTTTCGCCGCAGCGTGTGCATTGAGACTAATACGACCTTATTCTACATACTTTACCCTGCGGGGGCAAGTGACAAGATTATAAACAATTACACGGAATGAACAATACGCTGGAAAAGGATAAATAACATGCTATAATATTATAGTATGGCCAATACGAAAAAGACGCCCAACAAAAAAAGCACGGTAGCTTCCGCCGGGACGCGCAGGAACGGTGCAAGCGCAAGACGTCCATCCTCCGCTGCTTCTTCAAGAAGAAGCGGCGCTTGTGGGCGTTCCCCCGCGCGTCCGGCGCGCGAGGCGAATGCGAAAAGGCATACCGCCGCCTCGCACGGCAAACGCTTTCGCTTGAGAAATCCCAAAAAGCTGCTGCGTCTGTTACCGCTGCTTCTTATACCCGCCCTTTTAATCACGATGCTTTTTCTTATTAAAGGCGCAGATCTTCGTGATACTTTTTCTGTTCCCAAAAAAGCAGACAGCAGCAAGAATGCGGTTTCTACTATTGAGGGAATCAGCTTGAGCGGGCTCTCCCGCGAGCAGGCGGCCGCCGAGCTGAAGAGCGCCGCCACCACCTTGCTGGCCTCTATCGATCTGCTCATCAAGGATGGTGAGGTCGAGCTTCGTCTTACCTCCGCATTTATTGAAGCGGATACGAATCTTGAGGAGCTGCTCACAAAAATCTACGATCAAGGGCAAAGCGGAACCTACTCTCTGACCGTGTCCGCAGATGGCGCGCTGCTACAAGAGCGCTTATCTTCGATCGCCTCCTCGCTTGGTGATCCCCCCGTAGAGCCCTATGCCGTCGCCTCCTTAAACGAAAACAATGTACAGCGCTTTGAGATTCACGAGGGAAAAAGCGGGACGGTCATGGATATAGACGCTACTGCGGCAGCGGTGCAGTCCGCACTTGCCGCCCGTGATTTTCAAGCGCAGATCGCGCCCGTGATGAAGGATTCCTCGCCCGAGATGAGCACGGAATTCATCAAGGAAAACACCAAGCGTATCGCCACCTTTACGACGCGTTTTCGCGACAGCGAGTCTAACGAGACCATCGCCAACCGCGTATTCAACATCAACAAGGCGGCGGGCATCATTAGCGGCTGCTGCGTAAGTCCCTCACAGGAATGGAGCTTTAACGATTATGTGGGGCTTCGCACGGTAGACGGCGGCTGGAAGGAAGCCAACGGCATCACCGGCGGCAAGGAATACTCTTTGCAAGCGGGAGGCGGCATCTGCCAGGTATCGACTACCCTTTATAACGCGCTGCTGCGCGCCAATATCGAGGTAACCGACCGCAAGGCGCACTCCATACCCTCCGAGTATGTGGACAAAGGCCTTGACGCAACCGTGGACTCAGGCGGAATCGATCTCAAGTTTATCAACGATACCGGCGCGCCGCTGTACATCTTTGCCTATATCAAGCCGGATGAGGAAAACAGCCGCTACAGCACGATCACCGTTTCGCTCTATGGCAAGCCGCTAGAAAGCGGCGTGAGCTACGAATGCCGCAGCGAGATCACCGATACCAACGAACGCACGGACACCCGTTTTACCTACAGCGATTCGATACCCGAGGGCTATGAGCTTACCACCGTCACACGCCATGACGGCTATACCGCGGAGGTCTATCGCGATAAGATCGTAAACGGAGAGGTAAAGTCCTCCACGCTTCTTTATACCGATAAGTACCGCGGCAATGTCGCGGAGATCACCATCGGCACGGGTGATCCTTCAACCGTGCCCGTTCCAAGCGGCGCCGAAAAATCCGGCAGCACCGCAAGCGAAGCAGGATAATACAAATACAGGGTCCCGCGCAAATGAAAAATACGCGGGACTCTGTTTTTGCTATCGTCAGCTTTTTTTACACGATCCTCTTATCTATTCAAATACTTTTTTACGCTCAAATCGGCGGCATGCGCAATCGATTCTTCATTGATGTTGCTCAAGCGTCCCTCGCTTACGCACAGACTCCCCGCCACAACCGTATAGTCAACCCCGTGCAATCCCACCGTCGCGAGCATGGATTTGGGATCGAAGCACGCGCCCGTGAGCGTTACGCGCCCGCTGTTTACAAGGAAGAGATCGCCACACTGGAGCTGCCGCTGAACTGGTACGCCTACCACACTTTCCGACCTCCAAGCTCCCGATATCCTCACGCCCAAGCAGCTTCGCGCTGCCGCGCGTCGCCATTTTGAGTATGTCGTAGCCCGAGGGCGCTTTTTCCGCGCTGATGAGCCTGTGAAGCAGATAGCACACTCGTATTTCCTCAAGCATGCTCGATCCGTCGTTGCTTGCGCTGCCGTCTACGCCAAGACCGACGGGAATACCAAGCTTGAGCATTTCGGGTATGCGGGCGACGCCCGAGCTTAATTTCATGTTGGAAATCGGGCAATGCGCAACGCCTGTGCCGGTTTTGGCAAGCAGCGCAAGCTCCTCGTCGTTAAAGTGAATACCGTGCGCAAACCAGACGTCCCTGCCCAGCCAGCCAAGGGATTCCATATAGGCAAGGGGGCGTTTTCCGAATTTTTCCAGCGTAAAGCGCTCCTCGTCCTTTGTTTCACAAAGGTGCGTATGCAAACGAACGCCCTTTGCTCGCGCAAGGATAGCGCTTTGTCTGAGTAGCTCGCCGGAAACGGAAAACGGCGAGCAGGGCGCAAGCACGATCTGACGCATAGAACCAAAGGAAGGATCGTGATAGGCGTCGATCACTCTTTGGCTGTCTTTCATGATCTCATCCACGCTCTGCACGACGGAATCCGGCGGCAGACCCCCGTCCTTTTTGGAAAGGTCCATACTGCCGCGCGAGCTTACCATACGAATGCCCAGCTCGCCTGCGGCCTGCATCTGCGCGCCGATCAAGTCGCCCGCGCCGCGCGGAAATACATAATGATGGTCAAAGCAGGTGGTGCAGCCGTTTTTCAGCAGCGTACCCATGCCCGTAAGGGAGGAATTGCGGATAACCTCCTCGTCGAGGTTTTTCCAAATTTCATAAAGCGTTTTGAGCCAGTCGAAAAGCTCCATGTTTTGAACCTGCGGCAAATTGCGTGAAAACATTTGATACAGGTGATGGTGCGTATTGATTAAGCCCGGATAGCAGAGCATATCCGTAGCGTCGAGCACCCGCGCGTCAAGGGACGGCGTAAGATTCTTGCCGATCGCAAGAATTCGTCCGTCCTCCATGCAGATATCCGTGTTTTCATAGAGTGTGTCCCTGTCGTCACAGCTTACGATATAACGGCAGTTTTTGATAAATAACGTGCTCATTTTACCATGGTCTCCTTCCGCAAACAAAATGACTCTTCCAATAGGAAGAAGTATAGTTTCGCTTAACGACCTTGCCGTTTGCGCTCGACGCGTCGATCATCATGCCGCTGCTGATCACGATGCCCACATGCCCAACCTTCGTCTTTGCGTTGTTGTAAAAGAAGATCAAATCTCCCTTTTTCAGCTTGGACATGCTGGTGATCTTCGTCCAGTCGGAGACCTGCGAATAGCCCGCCGCATTGAGTCTGCGCCGGTTGCTGCCGGCCTCCTTCATGCAGTAGTATACCAGACCCGAGCAGTCAAAGCTTTTCGGCCCCGTATTTCCCAGCACATATTTGCTGCCGAGCTTGCTCTTGGCGACCTCGATCATCTTGCTGATATTTGCTCTTGTGCGCGCGGACTGCGTCTTGTTTCGGCTTTCCTTCGCGTTTGGCGAATACAAAAGCTCAAAGGATTGCTCTCCCGCCATCCCATCCTGTGACAAGCCGTTTCTGCCTTGAAACTCCTGCATCGCAACCACGGTTTTCTCGCCGTAATAGCCTGTCGTCGCACTCATATAGCCAAGATCGCGAAGCTGCATCTGCATGGCGGTGATATCGTCGCCCTCCATGCCCAGCTTTACGACATACTTGGGCGCGCGTTCCGAAAACAGGTAGCTTAAGGTCTGCTCGCCGCAGATACCGTCCTCGTCCAGCTTTATCTCAAGCTCCTCCGTAAAATTCACCTGCCGCTGGAAAAGCTTGACGGCGGCTTCCGTCTGCGAGCCGTATTTCATCGTGCTCTCATCCAGCTCCAGGTATCCAAGATCCATCAGTCTCTCTTGAATGACCTGCACGATCTCGTTTTCCACACCCTTACGAAAACCCGGGTCCGGCGTAGGCGTGGGTACTGCGCCGCTTGAATCGATAGTCTCGGGCATGTCCGGCGCCTCGATCTCCATATCGAAAGCTGCCTCCTCCGCCTCTCTTTGGCGTCCCATCGTTTCGTTATGTGCGCAAAAGCGGCAAAGCAGCACAACAAAAAGCACCACGAGCGCGACGAATGCCACCGCGACGGCTCCCGAAATCGCCTTCCATTGCAGGCTCATATTTGCCCACAGCCTCCGTATACGCATAAAAGACGCTTTGGTCTGCTTTTGGATGCGTCTGAAAAAATGCCGGATTTCTTTTATGTTGAATCGCTTCTTATCCATCCTGTTTATTCTAAACAATCGGCCTATCCATTGCAAGCGGGGCGCTCACATGTCGCTTTTTATTTACAAAATGACGAGTTTTCAACAAATTGTCGATAAAGGAGAATCCTGTTTTTGTGCAGAACGTGCGTTTTGTTATCGACATATGCCAATAACCACGAGACCCTTTGTTCTATATTAATGGTTTTTCTACGAATCCATCCCTTGAAAGCTCCATCGCAGCGGTAAAACCGCAGCTTAGGGCTAGCTCCACGGCCTCCGCAAAACGGTAGCCGATATTCTGTCCGTCGTGGGCGTCGCTGCCAAAGGTGATACGCCCGCCGCACTCGCGGATAAAGCGCAGCAGCGTCCGGCTCGGATAGGGTACGCTTTTGTAGCCGCGCGACATCGCGCCGGTGTTGATCTCAAAGATTTTATCCGCTTTGCACAGCGTCTGCGCCGCCTCTTTCGCGGCCGTCAAATATGCCGGGGCGCTTTCATCAAAGCGCCTTGCGTGCTCGTTAAACTTCGCAATAATATCAAAATGGCCGATGATCTGCGCTTCTTTTCGCCCTGCAAAGCCCGAAAGGCACTCATAATACGCCGAAGTATAGGCATACGGGTCGCCGCCAAAGCATTCGCGGATCAAGCGGTCGCTCGTCTCTTCGCACTCGTCTATGGTATCCGTGCCGCCCTCGGTGATTTTATGCACCGAGCCGATGATATAATCATAGCCCGTCAGGGGAAAATCCTTTGTCGTATAGTCAAGCTCCAAGCCGCAAAGCAGCGTCAGCCTGTCCCCCAGCTTTTCCTTTCCCTCCCGCATTTGCGCCATGCGCGCCGCGGCGTCCGCCCGTTTCATGTTCCAGTTATCCTCAATAGGCATAGGGGAATGCTCGGAGATGCCGAAAATGCGCATACCCTTTTGTATGGCGTACTCCGCCATTTCGTATACGTCCATGTTTCCGTCGCTCCAGCGGGTATGGGTATGCAGATCACAGCTCCAGCTTATCAAGTCATTTTCTCCTGTTTCACTTTATGATCGATCACATGGCGAGAAGATAGCTCCTTCTCTATATCCTCTACAGAAATCCCCATCTGCGCCATGAGCACCAGTACATGATACGCCAGATCCGCGATCTCGTAAACCGTTTCTTTTTGATCGTTCTCCTTGGCGGCAATGATGACCTCCGTAGCCTCCTCCCCCACCTTTTTTAAGATCTTGTCGATCCCCTTTTCAAAAAGATAGGTGGTATAGGAGCCTTCCTTTTTCTCGTTTTTTCTGCCCTTGATCAGCTCCATCAGCGCTTCGATGGAAAAGGCGGAGAGGGTTTCGCTTTCAAATACGGCGTTTGCAAAGCAGCTATCGTTTCCCAAGTGGCAGGCGGGTCCGTCTTTTTTTACTTCCACCACCAGCGCGTCAAAGTCGCAGTCCGCCGTGATGGAAACGATATGCTGTACATTGCCGGAGCTTTCCCCCTTGCGCCAAAGCGTTTGCCTTGAACGCGAAAAAAAGCAGGTACGTTCCTCCTCCAGACTGATTTTTAAGCTCTCGCGGTTCATATACGCAAGTGTAAGCACCTTTTTCGTGTCGGCGTCTGTGACGATCGCCGGGATTAAGCCCTTTTCATCAAATTTCAGCGCATCGATGTTCAGCATAGCTGCCACCTCCTATCGTCTTACCGGGATATTGTTCTTTTGAAGCTCTTCCTTCAAAGCGCGTATCCTTACTTCGCCAAAGTGGAAGATCGACGCCGCAAGACCCGCGTCCACCTTGGGCAGCGTTTGAAAGAGCGTGACAAAATCCTTGATTCCTCCTGCCCCGCCCGAAGCGATGACGGGTACGCGCACCGCGTTGCAGACCGCGTCAAGCAGAGGCAGGTCAAAGCCTTTTTTCACGCCGTCGGTATCGATGCTGTTCACCACGATCTCGCCCGCGCCCTGCTCTGCGCCCCGCCTGATCCATTCGATCGCCTCTATGCCCGTATCCACGCGACCGCCCTTAGCAAACACATGGAAGGCGCCGTCCACTCTCTTGATGTCCACCGAGAGCACGACGCACTGGTCGCCGTAGCGCTTCGCCGCCTCGCCTATGAGCTCTTTGTTTACGATCGCGCCGGAGTTTACGCTCACCTTATCCGCGCCGCATTTGAGCACGCGGTCAAAATCCGAAAGGCTCG
>CAZNJN010000001.1:0-32378 GCA_964573365.1 uncultured Oscillospiraceae bacterium | reverse complement strand
AAAGGCCATGGCGATGTCGGGACCGAGCGCCTGCTCGATCTCCATGACAAGCTCGGGCGTAAAGTAATGCTTTCGCCCGTCGATGGTGGAACGAAAGTCCACGCCGTCCTCATGGATGTGATTGCTGCCCGCCAGACTGAACACCTGAAATCCGCCGCTGTCGGTGAGGATCGGCTTTTCCCAGTGCATAAACGCATGTAAGCCGCCCGCTTCACGGATTAGCTCGTGGCCGGGACGCTCGTACAGGTGATAGGTGTTGGCAAGAATGATGTTGGCGCCGGTATCCTCCAGATCGCGCGGCGTCATAGCTTTAACGGTAGCCTGCGTGCCTACGGGCATATAACAGGGCGTATCAATAACGCCGTGCGGCGTATAGAGCTTGCCAAGGCGCGCGCCGGACTGCTTGCAGACATGCAGGACTTCAAACTTAAAACTTGGATTTCGCATGGATACTCCTTAAAGAATCAGCATAGCGTCGCCGAAGGAAAAGAAGCGATAGCGCTCTTTGACGGCGTGCTCGTATACATGGAGGATCTCCTCGCGCGAGCAAAGCGCGCTCACAAGCATGAGGAGCGTGGATTCCGGAAGATGAAAGTTAGTGATCAGAGCATCCACCGCCTTAAAACGGTAGCCGGGCGTGATAAAAATATCCGTCCAGCCCGACTTAGCGTGTACGACGCCTTGATCATCCGTTACGCTTTCAAGCGTGCGGCAGGAGGTCGTGCCGACACATACGACGCGTCCGCCGCTTTGACGCGCGTTGTTAATTGCCTCAGCCGTTTCTTCGCTGACTTGATAAAACTCGGAGTGCATATGATGGTCTTCCACATTTTCGCTTGAAACGGGGCGAAAAGTACCCAAACCAACATGCAGCAGCACATCGGCGATCTTGACTCCGCTTTTTTGCAGCTCGTCAAGAAGTTCGTTTGTAAAATGCAATCCGGCGGTGGGCGCGGCGGCAGAGCCGTTTTGCCGGGCATACACGGTCTGATAGCGCTCTTTGGGCGCGCTGCGCTCCGTGATATAGGGCGGCAGGGGCATTTCGCCAGCGCGATCGAGGATCTCCTCAAAGATACCGTCGTAGAGCAAGCGGATCACGCGTCCGCCAGCATCGGTAGGCTCTCCGATCTCAATGGAAAGCTCATCGTTGACCTTAAAAATAAGACCCTCCTTCGCGCGCTTACCGGGCTTGACGAGACATTCCCAATGTTCGTCGTCCAGACGCTTCAAAAGGAGAAATTCCATTTTTCCGCTGGTGTCCTCGCGCATACCGTAAAGGCGCGCGGGTATGACACGCGTGGTATTTCGCACCAGGATGTCACCGTCGCGAAGATAGGAACCAATATCCGAAAAAATGCGGTCGGAAATGGACTTGGAAGCTCTATCATATACCAATAAGCGTGAACTGCTGCGTACTTTTGCAGGTGACTGCGCAATCAGCTCTTTGGGCAGATCATAGTAAAAATCACTTGTTTTCATGTGAAGAATTATAAGTCATTCCGCGTACTATTGCAACAAAACGAAAAAATCAGTATACTGAAGTCATCATTTGCATAAAAGGAGATCAGTATGCGTTACGGCTTTATCGGCTTGGGAAATATGGCCTCCGCGATTATTCAGGGCGCAATCGCAAGCGGCAAATTTGCGGCGGAAGATATTTACGGCTATAACCATCATATAGAAAAAGCACAGGCTTTGCATGAAAAGTGCAATATGCGGATCTGTGATACGCTCCTTGATCTACTCACGCAAAGCGAGGTCGTCATTTTGGCGGTAAAGCCGCAGGTGCTTCCCGAGCTACTGCCGCAGATCAAAGAGCACTGTGACGGCAAAAAGATCGTATCGATCGCCGCAGGAAAAACGCTGCAATACTTTGAAGCGCAGCTTGGCGATTTGCCGATTATACGCGTGATGCCCAACATCAACGCGAAGGTATTCGCGTCTACGAGCGGTATCTGTGCGAACCGTTATGCTTCGCAAGAGGATATACAGGCGGTGCGCGCGCTTTTTGAAACGGTTGGAACTGTGCTCGATCTTTCGGAAAAGCAGTTTTCGGCTTTTGCGGCGATTGCGGGAGCTTCGCCGGCTTTTTCCTATATATATATCGACGCCTTAGCCAAAGCGGGCGTGCGCGCTGGACTTTCGCGCAAAAACGCGCTTGCGGCGGCGGCGGGAGCTGTGCTTGGCAGCGCAAAGATGGTTTTGGAAAGCGAAACGCATCCCTGCGAATTGGCAGATCAAGTCTGCTCGCCGGGCGGAACGACGATCGAGGGCGTATGCGTGCTGCACGGCGGAGCCTTTGAAGGCATTGTGGAGGAGGCCGTAGATGCCGTGATCGAAAAGGAGAGCCGCTTATGAAGCTCGCCTTGATCCAAATGAGCGTCAAGGAAAATAAGCTTGAAAATCTACGGCGGGCAAAGGAAAAGATCACAGAAGCCGCGCGTGCGGGCGCGCAGCTTGTCATGCTTCCCGAAATGTTTTGCTGCCCGTACAGCAACGATTATTTTACCGGCTTTGCGGAGAAAAAAGATGAAACGATCTATACGATGCTGCAAAGCGCCGCCGCCGAAAACCATGTGCTGTTGATCGGAGGCTCTTTCCCCGAAAAAGAGGGGAACAGAATTTACAACACCTGCTTTGTATTTAATGAACGCGGGGAGCAGATAGCAAGACATAGAAAAATGCATCTGTTTGATATCAATGTCAAAGGCGGGCAATACTTTAAGGAATCGGATACCTTTACCGCAGGGGACGATGTCACAGTGTTTGAATGCGGGTATGGAAAATTTGGCGTAGGGATATGCTTTGATATCCGTTTTCCTGAGCTTTTTCGCTGCATGATGCTTAAAGGCGCGCAGGCGATCTTCGTTCCGGCGGCGTTTAACATGACGACGGGCCCCGCGCACTGGGAGCTTGCATTTCGCCAAAGAGCCGTGGACAATCAGCTTTTTATGGCGGGCTGTTCACCGGCCAAGGATGAAAACGGCGTATATGTCGCCTATGGTAATTCCATAGTTACATCTCCGTGGGGGACTGTGCTTGCGCGCGCAGGCGGCGAAGAAACGATATTATATGCGCAAATTGAGCTTTCAGATAATGAAAATATAAGAGAGCAGCTTCCGCTGCTTAGCGCGAGGCGAACGGACGTATATATGGTAACGGAACACCGTAAACAACAAGATGAAGGAGTCAAGCAATGAAGAAAAAAACCGTGATAGCAATTTTAGTCGTAGCAATCGTCATTTTAGCTGCCGTGCTGATGTTTTTTAGCAATCAAGCGAAAAGAAAAGAAGCGGCCTCTATGCCTGCTGCGCCGCAGCAGGAGCAAAGCGCTGTGCCCGCAGAAACGCAGGAGCCCGTGGTGATTGAGGAAGATGCCTTAACGACGAATACTTCGGCGGATGAAATAAAAGAAAAAATGCTGCCGATTATCGATGCGGCGGTACGCGTGATGTATGAAAACGGCGCCGGATTTTACGATATGGAAAACACGAGCTTCAAATGGAACGTGCTTGCGATGCTTTGTTCAAGCAACGATTTGAACGATCCGTCGATAAAAATTGAAAACGGGAGCGTTACAATCCCCAAGGAAACCATGGGACAGCTTGCGGCGGCGTGCTTTGCGTCTAACGCGGAGCTTCCCGAGCTGCCCAAAGAGCTTACAAACGTGAAGCTTGATGAGGCGAGCGGCGCATATACGATCGAACAGTCCGACAAGGGCGATATCAAGTGCGAAATCATGGAGGCGTTGCCGCTTGGGGAAAACGGTTATACCGTATCAGTGGCGCTTGTCAGCGAATCAGATGAAGAAAAGCCGCTGCTTTCCACCTATACCTTTGACCTGCTGCCCTATACGCTTGAGGAAGGACAGACTGCTTCGCCGCTTTTCCCCATGTGCGTAATGAATGCTTATGATAGCTGCAATGTGCTTGCGCAGATAGAGAGCATAGAGGAGGACGGTGACAAGATCAAGCTTTTGCTGCATCATGTGCAGTTCCATTGGCAGCTAGATGAAGAGGACGGCGAAACCTATCTGCCGCTGATCGTCGCGGATACGAAATCTGATGAAACGCTTCCACTTTTTTCCAAGGACGCTGTGGACTGGAATACGATCGGAATGGTGATTGCCGGCGAGGATCAGGGCTTCAAAAACTCTGATGAGGCGTTCAAATGGTTTAAGGAGAACTATACGGAAAAAGTGCAGGATGAGAACGTGATCTACCAAATGCGCGTTTATGATGGCGTCATCTACAGCGTAGCGCCGCTCTATGCGTTCTATTTTCAGGGATAAAGAATGATGCGTATACGAAAGCTTACAAAGCAGGATGAGCAGCTCTACTATGAGCTTGCCGGAGAATTCTACCATTCTCCGGCGGTGCTCCATCCCGTGCCGGAGAAAAACCTCAAGCTCGGCTTTGAAGAACTGATGCGGGAGAACAGCCTCCTTCAGGCACAGATCATTGAGTGCGGCGATCGCGCGGCAGGCTTTGCACTGCTGGCGCGTTCCTATTCTCAAGAGGCGGGCGGCGAGGTGATATGGCTTGAAGAGCTTTATATTTTGCCTGAATACCGCGGACGGGGCCTGGGAGAAGCCTATATGCGCGACTTGATCGAAAATAAACCGGCGCAGGTCAAGCGCATTCGCCTTGAAATTGAAAGAAACAACGAGGGCGCGAAACGCTTATACGAAAAAATGAATTTCGGCGTTTACGATTATGAACAGATGATACGAGATTTTTAACTCCAAAAAGAAGTATCCGCGACTGCAAATGCGCGGATACTTCTTATATGTACGGAGAATGTGGAAAGCGAGTTTGAAGTTTTATCACATTTTTAACGGGTAAATCCATTGCAGAACGAATGGTAAATCCTGTATGATAGGAAAGACGTATGTGCCTTTGCGCCCCGCAGGTAAAGCGGATGCGGCAAAGGGAAAAAGCTTAGAGCGTTCGTCGAGCGAGTATGCGGCAAAGACCGCGCTATCATGGAGAGGAAAGAAAATGAAGCACTATTTGGAAACGGCGGAGCATGTCCTTGAGGAGCTGGAAAGCTGCGAAGAGGGACTGCTTACAGACAAGGTTTTGGAACGAAAAGAGAAATACGGCCCCAATAAACTCAGAGAAGCGAAAAAGGTGCCGTTAATCAAGAAGTTTTTTGAACAGATGAAAGATCCGATGATTCTCATTCTCATCGCGGCGGCGCTGATCAGCGGAATTACCTCCGTCTATGCGGGGGAAAGCTTTGCGGATGTAATCATCATCATGACTGTCGTAATTATCAATGCGGTTCTGGGCGTCTATCAGGAAAACAAGGCGGAAAAAGCGATAGAGGCTTTGCAAAAAATGTCCGCCGCGACCTGTCATGTCCTTCGAGATGGGCATACGCAGAAAATCAAAAGCGAGGATCTGGTTCCCGGCGACGTGATCCTTCTTGAAGCGGGAGACGCAGTTCCCGCAGATGCGCGCGTGCTGGAAAGCCACAGTATGCAGATCGAAGAAGCCGCATTGACCGGCGAGAGCGTTCCTGTCGCAAAGCAAACAGAGGCGCTTGAAGGCGAGAACGTTCCGCTGGGTGACCGCAAAAATATGGTGTATATGGGCAGCGTTGTGACCTATGGCCGAGGAAAAGCGGTTGTCGTGGCGACGGGCGCGGACACCGAGATGGGTAAAATCGCGGATGCGCTCTCCATGGCGGAGGACGGACAGACGCCTTTGCAGATCAAGCTCAGTCAGCTCAGCAAAATTTTGACCAAACTCGTGTTAGGCATCTGCGTGTTTATTTTCGCGCTCAATCTGCTCAGAGCGGGAAGCCTGAACGGAAAGATCATTCTCGATACGTTCATGGTGGCGGTAAGCCTTGCCGTGGCGGCGATTCCGGAGGGACTGGCGGCTGTTGTTACGATCGTGCTTTCCATTGGCGTTACCAATATGTCAAAGCGCAATGCCATCATAAGGCGCTTGACGGCTGTGGAAACGCTCGGCTGTGCGCAGATCATCTGCAGCGACAAAACAGGCACGCTTACACAAAATAAAATGACTGTCGTTGCCCACTGGCCTGAGAACAATTTATCTGAGATCGCCAGAGCGATGTCTCTTTGCAGCGACGCGGAGCCGGATGAAAGCGGAAATGCGGTGGGAGAGCCTACCGAGTGCGCGCTCGTCAATTTTGCAAGCGCAAACAGTTTTCATAAGGGCGATTTGAAAGCAAAGCTCCCGCGCGTGGCGGAAGCACCATTTGACAGTATGCGTAAGATGATGAGCACGCTGCATGATCAGGACGGGAAACTGCTCCAGTTCACCAAGGGTGCGCCGGATGAAGTGCTGCGCCGCTGCACGCATTATTTGGAAAACGGAAAGGCGCTTGCGCTCACGGAAGAAAAACGCAAGGAAATTCTCGCTAAGAATAAAGAATTGGCCGACAAGGCGCTGCGCGTGCTTTGCGCCGCGCAGCGGCAATACGACGCCATGCCCGAAAAGCTGACGCCGGACGCGCTTGAGCATGATTTGACCTTTATCGGCTTGACGGGGATGATCGATCCAGTTCGCCCAGAGGTCAAGGACGCGATTGAGCAGTGCCGCAACGCCGGTATCCGCCCGATTATGATTACAGGCGATCATCGGGATACCGCAGTCGCCATCGCCATGGAATTGGGCATAATCGACGATCCTTCGCAGGCCATTACGGGCGCGATGCTCGATGAAATCGGAGAAGACGAGTTTAATGAGGCCGTGGATCGCTACAGCGTATATGCCCGTGTGCAGCCCGAGCATAAGGTACGCATTGTAAACGCGTGGCGTAAGCGCGGCTCCGTGACCGCGATGACCGGTGACGGCGTAAACGACGCGCCTTCGATTAAAAATGCCGATATCGGCGTAGGCATGGGCATCACCGGCACGGATGTGACGAAAAATGTCGCGGATATGGTGCTGGCCGACGACAACTTTGCGACCATCGTCGGCGCAGTAGAAGAAGGACGCCGCATCTATGACAACATCCGCAAAGCAATCCAATTTTTGCTCTCCTCGAATATGAGCGAGGTGCTCAGTATATTTGCGGCGACCTTGATGGGCTTTACGATTCTAAAGCCTGTGCATCTGCTTTGGATCAATTTGATTACAGACTGCTTCCCGGCTCTCGCGCTCGGTACGGAAGCGGCGGAAAATAATCTGATGTCCCGCAAGCCGCGTGATCCGCATGACGGTGTGTTTTCCGGCGGCGTGGGTTTTGACGTGGCGTATCAGGGCTTGCTCGTCACGATTTTGACCTTGACGGCATATTTTGTCGGTCACTATATGGAAGCTGGCGTGTGGGAGATCACGAACAGCGCGGATGGAATGACTATGGCATTTTTGACGATGAGCATGGCGGAGATATTCCACAGCTTCAACATGCGCTCGCAGCGCGGCAGCATTTTTGTTATGAAAAAACAAAACATTCTGCTCTGGGGCGCTGGCATTTTGAGTCTGCTGCTTACGACGGTCGTGTTGTACGTCCCCTTCTTGGCGAAGGCCTTCGACTTTGAAATGATCAGTTTTCCTGAGTATCTGGTCGCTCTAGCGCTTGCGTTCTGCGTAATTCCGATTGTTGAGCTGGTCAAATTCATCCAGCGCAGGACGGCCAAAAAGTAATGAAAAGGGGAAAGCTGCCGTTTAGCCCGATACAGCTATTAGCGCTCGGCTTTGCCGCCATGATTCTCTTTGGGGCGATACTGCTGACGCTGCCTGTTTCAAACAGAAATTTTCAGCGGCTTTCCTTTTTCGACGCACTCTTTACAGCAACCTCCGCAACCTGCGTAACGGGACTCATAGTGCAGGATACCTACACGCAGTTTTCCCACTTTGGGCAGTTCATCATTCTTTTGATGATTCAGATAGGCGGACTGGGCTTCATGAGCGTATCCGTCTTGATCTTTATTGCGGCGGGCAAACGAATCGGGCTTACGGAAAGATCGATTCTGGTGGAAGCTGTCAATACCACGCAGCTTGGCGGAATTGTACGTCTGGTTAAGCACATTTTGATCGGAACTGCGATCGTGGAGACAGCGGGCGCCATTTTGCTTTCGCTTCGCTTTGTGCCTATGTTTGGACTGGGCGAGGGAATCTGGTGCGGTATATTCCACTCGGTTTCGGCGTTTTGCAATGCCGGCTTTGATATTTTAGGCAGACTTGAGCCTTTTGGGTCGCTGCGGCCTTTCGCGGGCGACGCGCTCGTTAATTTAGTGATCATGGCTTTGATTCTCATAGGCGGAATCGGGTTTATCGTATGGGAGGACGTCATTAAAAACGGCGTGCATTTCTCAAAATACCGCCTGCATTCAAAGATCATGCTTTGCGCGACGCTTGCCTTGGTACTGATTCCTTTTATCCTGTTTTTATGGATTGAAAACAACAATGTTTTAGCGGGAAGGGATGCGGGAGAGAAAATTCTCGTAGCTTTGTTTCAAGTTGTTACTCCCCGAACGGCGGGCTTTGAGACCGTGGGTATGGGGAGCTTAACGCAGGCGGGCGCTTTGCTTGTTATGGCGCTTATGTTTATCGGCGGCGGAGCCGGCTCTACAGCCGGCGGCGTGAAGGTATCGACCGCTGCGACCGTTTTGCTTACGGCTTTTGCGTATTTACGGCAGAAGGAAGATGTCAATGTTTTTCGTCGGCGCTTAGAGGAAGGCACAATCAAAAAAGCACTTTGCGCCATAACGCTCTACATCCTGCTTACAGCTTGTGCATGCTTTATCATCACAATTGTGCAGCGGCAGCCGTTTTCGGCTATACTCTTTGAAACGCTTTCGGCTATCGGCACAGTAGGACTGAGCACGGGTATTACACAGGAGCTGTTGCCTCTTTCACGCATTGTTGTTATGATACTGATGTATACTGGAAGGGTGGGGAGCCTGTCGCTTGGCATGGCACTGTTATACAGAAAAGAACCGGTAAAAATTAAATGGCCGGAAGAAAAAATTATTGTTTAACGAGGTAATGGTATTATGCGTTCAATGTTGGTTGTTGGTTTGGGCAGATTCGGAACAAATCTGGCAAAGAAACTCAGCGATCTGGGAAATGAAGTCATGGCGGTGGATCGAAACGAAAGCGCAGTAGAGGCGATTGCGTCGGATGTGACGGCCGCGCAGATCGGCGACTGCCGCGACGAGGTGGTGCTGCGTTCTTTGGGCGTTGGCAATTTTGACATCTGCTTCGTATGTATCAGCGACGATTTTCAGTCGTCTCTGGAGATCACCTCATTGCTCAAGGAGCTTGGCGCAACCTACGTCGTGTCAAAGGCGGATCGTGACATCCATGCGAAATTCCTTCGTAAGGTGGGCGCGGACGAAATCGTAAATCCCGAAAGAGATATGGCGTGGCGCGCCGCGATGCGCTTTAGCACAAAAAACGCTTTCGACTATTTTGAGCTTTCTCCGGAGTATGCGCTCGTTGAGGTACTGGTACCCGCAAAGTGGGAAAACAAAACTATCGTTGAAGTCAATGTGCGATCGAAATACAATGTGAACGTTATCGCCGTAAAAAAAGACAACAAAATGATGCCGGTTGTTTCTGCGAACTTTACCTTTGAAAAAGGCGAACACATTTATGTGGCGGGCGTTAAAGAAGATATTGTGAAATTAACGAATTGAACGCGAAAGAATGAATGAAGGGGGAGGAATATGGATACGAGAATGCTTGGATCAGCAGCGGCTTTAATTGGACAAATTCTAGATCCCAAGGGAACTACAACCCCGCGGCTTGATCTGCCGGCGCAAAAGCCCGCTTTTGTGATGCAGCCTATTTCACAGCCATTCCCCCGCAGCTCACCGGAAGCACAGGGCATTTCTTCCGCGCGCATTCGGGATTATCTTACTGCGGTGGAAAATGACGAGACACTCGATCCGCATTCGATCATGATTCTTTGCAACGGGAATATCGTCACGGAAGCTTCTTTCGGCGCATATGACAGCAGAATATGGCACATCACGCACTCGGAATGCAAGAGCATTACCGGACTTGCGATCGGTATGCTGATCGACGAGGGGAAACTATCCCTGGAGGATAAAATCGTCGATATCTTTGCAAACCGCATAAACAGGCTGGAGCGGATCACGCATAAATCTCTGACCATTCGGCATCTTCTTACGATGAGCAGCGGAATTCTATTTAACGAAGCGGGCTTTCCTACCCAACGAGACTGGGTCAAGGGCTATCTTGAATCCGCGCATACGAGCGAACCGGGCAAGGTATTTGCGTATAACAGCATGAATACCTATATGCTTTCAGCAGCGGTCAAAGAGATCACGGGTGAAGGCTTGATGGAATATCTGCGCCCACGCCTGTGGGAACCGTTGGGTATCAGCAATATATTTTGGGAGACCTGTCCCATGGGAATCGAAAAAGGGGGATGGGGACTTTATATCTGCCAGGAGGATATTGCGAAAATCGGACAATTGATTTTGCAAAACGGCGCATGGAATGGGAAACAGCTTGTATCCAGTTCGTATATATTTGATGCGACCAGCAAGCAGATCGAAACGCCGCTTGATAAGGGAAATTACAATTACGGCTATCAGATCTGGGTCGGCAGAAAGGAGCGCTCCTTCCTTTTTAACGGCATGTTCAGTCAAAATGTACTGGGCTTTTTCGATTCAAACATATTGGTCGTATCCAATGCGGGAAATAATGAGCTGTTTCAGCAGAGCAATTATTATAAGCATACGGATCGCTATCTCGGTACGGGCTTTAGACCTTCTGCAAATACGACCGAAGATGAGACTGCCTATCAAGATTTGCGTGCGCTTTGCGCAAGCTTAATGCACCGCGACGTCAAGCAGCCGGATCGCGCTCTTTACGAACTCATCGACAGGAAAACCGAGAAAAACACGGAGCTTCGTCTTTCGCAGACGCTTTCTGAAAGAGCGTACTATACGAACGATGATTGCGCGGCGTCCATCGGACTTTACCCGCTTTATGCGCAGATACTGCAAAATAATTATACAAAAGGTCTGAAGGGAATCTCGTTTTCGGCGGAGCAAGACGGAAAGCTTTGGATCACTATTCACGAAAAGGACGAAAGCTATGCTGTGAAGATCGGCTTGACAAAGACGGAATACAGCGCAATTTGCATACATGGCGAAGAACAAAGGATCGCCACTCAGGGGGACTTTACGGCGGATGAAAACGGAACGCCCGTCCTGCGGCTTAGAATCTCGTTTTTGGAATTGGCGAATACACGCTTTCTCCGCATATATTTTTACTATGACAGCATCAGAATCAAGTGGGAGGAATCGCCGGGTGCGCCTTATCTCTTAAATGCATTGGAATCGATTATAGCGGAAAATAAAACGAACAAAATAGGCTCTGTACTAAACAAAGCCGACGACGACCTGCGTTTTCGCATTCGCTTTATGCTCGAGCCGGAGATCACGGCCTATCCTGTGTCGCTTGCCGCGCTTAACGAAGCTCAAACGGACATGCTAGAGAATACCAAATAAGAAAAATAAGAATAAACATGGCGGAAAACAAAGAGCTTCGGACGAATATGACCGAAGCTCTTTTGAAAAATATGAAAAGCAAAGTGCTTTTTACAGCGCTCGAAGCGCTTCTTCAAGCGCTGTTTTGGCGCTTGTTTTCGCATCCTTTTCTTTGATGACACGCGCCGGCATACCGGCGACGACGGTGTTTGGCGGCACATCCGAAAGCACGACGGCGCCTGCTGCGACCACGGCGTTTTCACCGATATGTACGCCTTCAACCACGACTGCGTTTGCGCCCACAAGCACATTGTCCTCTACGATTACCGGCGTTGCGCTTGCCGGCTCAATCACGCCCGCCAGCACGGCGCCTGCGCCAATATGGCAGTTTTTACCTACACACGCGCGCCCGCCAAGAATTGCGCCCATGTCGATCATCGTGTTTTCACCGACTACAGCGCCTATGTTGATGATTGCTCCCATCATAATCACGGCGCCTTTCCCAATTTCGACCTGCTCGCGGATGATCGCGCCGGGCTCGATGCGCGCCTGAAGATTTTTCATGTCGAGCATGGGAATGGCGGAGTTTCGACAATGATTATCGATGATCAGTTCAGCGATGGAGTCTTTGTTTGCTTCCAAAATGGGGGATAGCTCGTTCCAGTCGCCAAAGACGATTTTATCGCCGACGCCAAAAACCGTGGCACTTCCGTACTCTATGGCATTCTTTTCTTTAATATAAAGCGTAACGGGTGTCTTTTTAGGCGCTTGGCTGATATAACGAATGATCTCTTGTGCGTTCATGCTTCTTCTCCAAATAAAATTTGATCTATGGTATAACTGCCTTTAGGCTTTTGCATCAGTAGCTGTGCTGCATGGAGCGCGCCGTTTGCGAAAATCGCGCGGCTTGAAGCTCTGTGTGTGATGCTTAACTCCTCGTCGGCACCGAAGAAGCTGACGGTATGCGTTCCGGCGACAGTGCCGCCTCGAAGCGCGTGAATGCCGATTTCCGTGCTGTTGCGTGCGCCGCACATTCCTTCCCGACCGTAGACTGGTGTGTAAGCATGTGCGGGATCGATCGCGTCATAAAGCAGCTTTGCCGTACCGCTTGGCGCGTCTGCCTTTTTATTGTGATGCGTTTCGGTGATTTCCACATCAAAGCTTCCAAGCAGCGAGGGTGAAACAAGGCGAAGCATACGGCGGAACACCGCAATGCCCATGGAATAATTCGCACTGTGGAGCACAGGCGCAAAAGCGCCAAGCGCATCAAAATTGGAAAGGTCTGTCTGCGTATACCCAGTAACTCCGCTTAGAAGCGGAGTTCCGGTTCTTTTAACAAAATCAGTTAGCTGAGGAAGAACGCTCGGTGAAGAAAAATCGATGGCGATATCCGCAATTCTTTGCAGCGAGGCAAGCTCCGCTACGTTCGCAACATCAATAGTCTTAACGATCTCATGCCCGGCTTCAACAGCCAGCGCTTCGATCATGCGACCCATTCTGCCGTAGCCGACAAGCATGATTCTCATAATGCGCCAACCTCACGAAGCGCGCGCTCAAGCTTCGCCTTGGCACTCTCGCTCATTTCGTAGAGCGGCAGGCGCAGCGAACCGGCCTGAAGCCCCATCATGTTCATCGCCGCCTTGACGGGGATGGGATTGACCTCTAAGAACAGATCATTGATGACCTCAAGATACTTGAGCTGCGCGGCGCGTGATTCTTCAATATTGCCGTTTAGAAAGTCCGCTACAATGTTGTGCGTGATTTCGGGCAGGATGTTTGCGAATACGGAGATAACGCCGCTGCCGCCGATGGAGAGGATCGGGACGATTACGTCGTCGTTCCCGCTGTACATGCGAAAATCATCGCTGAGATAACGGGCAATCTGCGAAGCATAGCCAAGATTACCGGAGGCTTCCTTGATACCGCCGATATTTTGATGCTTATACAAGCGAGAAATGACCTTTTCGGAGATGGAACAGCCGGTTCGTCCGGGTACGTTATAGAGGATGCAGGGAATATTCACCGCATCCGCTACGGTGGAAAAATGACGATACATGCCTTCTTCATTTGCTTTATTATAATAGGGGCTGATTACAAGCAATGCGTCAGCGCCCATGCTCTGATAAAGGAGACTCTTTTCCAGCATGGTCTGTGTGCAGTTTGAACCGCTGCCGACGATGACGGGGATCCGTCCGGCGACCGTATCGATCACGCATTTGCATACCCGATTATCCTCATCATGGCTCATGGTCGCGGATTCGCCGGTCGTACCCAGTGCCACGATGCCGTCGGTCTTGTTTGCAATATGCCATTCCACCAGCTCGCGCAGACGGGGAAAGTTTACGCTGCCATCCTCATTGAACGGAGTGACGAGTGCCACGATAGAGCCTTGTAGCTGTAACATTTTGAATACCGCCTTTCCTGTAATGCTTTGTTTTTGACTGAACTGAGAACAACTCAGACGCCGGTTTCTTCACGAAGCTCAAACTCATCCGAGAGAAGCTTTACGGCCTTTTCCACATTTTCCGTGTCCACCGTGATGGAGATCGATATTTCTGAGGTCGTAATCTGATAATAGCGAATATGGTTGCGATACAGAATCGCAAAAGCCCGGTTCGCAATGCCGGAATGCGTGATCATTCCAACGCCCACAAGGGAAATCTTCGAGAGCGTGTTTTGAACATCGAGCGTATACGGGAAGCCGCTTTCTTCACTCGCTTTCTTTAGCAGCAGGGCGTCATCGGGTTTGCAGCTAAAGGAGATCGCCAAGCTTCCGTCGGAAAGAACCTGCTGAGAAATCATATCCACGTTAACGTCAAGTCGGGATACCAGCTCAAATAGCCGGCTCACGCAGCTTCCGTCAGCGGGCGCGTTGGTGATATTGAGCATGGCGCAGTTTTCCGTAAGGCTAATGCCCGTTACAGGCATGGCTTCAAAGGTATTGTCTTTCTCCATGATATAAGTTCCTTTCATCCTGTCTCTTTCCAAGGATTGACCCAGATATAGCTTCACATGATACTTTTTAGCAAGCTCTACGCTTCGTGTTTCAAGCACGCCGGCGCCAAGCGAGGCCATTTCCATCATTTCATCATATGTGATACGGTGCAGTCGCTTTGCGCCGGGGCATTTTCGCGGATCGACCGTGAAAATGCTCTGCACATCCGTGAAGATTTCGCAGTCCCATCCGAGCTTTGCCGCTATAGCGACCGCCGTAGTGTCCGACCCTCCCCGGCCGAGCGTAGTGATATTGCCTTCGTCGTCTACTCCCTGAAATCCGGCAACAATGACAACCTTTCCTTCACCGATATGTTTTAGGAGCAGATCGGCTTTAATATCCATGATCCTTGCGCGGGAATGATTGCGGTTGGTAATAAAACCGCACTGTGCGCCTGTAAGCGAAACGGCGGGAATCCCCATACCTTCAAGCGTCATAGCGATGAGCGAAACGGTCGTCTGTTCACCGGTCGCCATTAAGGCGTCCAGCTCGCGGACGTTGTTTGCGCCGCCTGTTTGCTTGGCAAGTTCAATGAGCTGATTGGTGGTCTTACCCATGGCGCTGGCTACGACGACGATATCTTCTCCCGAACGTTTGATTTCTGCTACGCATTCCGCGATGGCTTTGATTTTATCCAGTGTGGCTACGCTGCTGCCGCCATATTTTTGTACTACGCCCATGCTGCCTCCTCGTTTGCATATAAAAAATATTCAAAAAGGACTTTTTATCCTCTTTTAACATGGTATCACGGATAAAGGCAAAACTATATTGCAAAAAAGACAAAAGAGCTGGACTTTCCTGCAATAATAAAAGCCGGCAGGCGTGAACGCTTGCCGACTGATACTTCCCATTCCATTTTCATGCATCATACCGCAGCAAAGACACATGAACAAACGAATGCTATATAAGTCAGACAGCGCTCCTGCATTGCTGCAGACAGTGCTTAGGATATTCTCCCAAGCCCCATCCGGGAAATATACCTATTCGCCGGATTCGGCGGAATTGCTGCGGTCTTTGATCTCTGCCTGTCGGCTCCCAAAGACTTAGTCGTTTCCGCGCCTCTATCTTGCGCTTCAAGTTATCACATTGCATTTTGCTTGTCAAGTCAATTCTTGCTAAGAAAATAGAAATGGCGTACAATCGTGAAAACGGAGAAGGAAAGGAAAAACAGGAATGGCGAGCAATTTAACGGTATTTAGAAGAGAACTGCATCAGATCCCGGAAATTGGTTTTGAATTGCCGAAGACACTCGCTTATGTCCAAGCTGTCTTGCGGCCGCTGCGCTGCACCCTCAGTTATCCGCTGCGGGGTGCGATCTGCGCTTATTTTGACGAGAAAAAGCCCGCTACAATCGCCTTTCGCGCGGATATGGACGCGCTGCCTGTCACGGAAAAGACGCAGGCGGACTATACGTCGCTTCACGAGGGCATGATGCATGCCTGTGGACATGACGGGCATACCGCGATGCTGCTTGCTTTGGCGCAGTACATTGATAAAGCACAAGCGTTGCCCAATAATACGTTGCTTGTTTTTCAGCCCGCGGAGGAAACTACGGGCGGCGCAAAGGGAATATGCGATACGGGAATATTTGAAAACTATCATGTGAAGGCCGTTTTCGGCATCCATATCTGGCCGGAGCTGGAGCGCGGGTCGCTTTATACGCGTCCTGGCGGAGTTATGGCCCAGACGGGGATTGTAGATCTGGAGATCGAAGGGAGGAGCGCGCATGTGGCAAGGGCGGAGGAGGGCGCGGACGCGCTTTACGCGGGCGTGCTGTTTCTGCACGAAGCCTTTGAAATGGCGCAAAAGATCGAGCCGCTTACGGAACAGCGACTGCTGAAGTTTGGCTGCATGCAAAGCGGAACCGTGCAAAACGCAATAAGCGCTCATACGTTTGCGAGCGGAACCCTGCGTGCTTTTGATGAAAAGCTGCATGCGCGTATGCGGGAAAAGCTGCAAGATATCGCGCAAGAAACGCAGAAAAAGACCGGCTGCAAAGTCCAAGTGAGCATTTCGGAAGGATATCCGCCAGTTTGCAATGACGAAAAGCTTTACCGCGCAGTTATGAAGCATCTGGTGCGGCAGACGCCTCATATGCTGGGAAAAGCGTCTTTAACAGGCGAAGATTTTTCTTTTTACCAGCAACATGCTCCCGGCATATTCTTTTTTTTGGGAACGGGAGAAAATACGCCGCTGCATTCGGATCGCTTTGATTTTGACGAAAGCATACTTGAAAGCGGATTCAAACTCTACCAAAGTCTCCTTTCACTTTCATTTACATAATACGACAAAAATCGTGATAATAAGTTGCGGCAAATTGTGACAATATGATATAATGCATTTAACATAAGCGGTTTCGAGATCACATTGCCTACATCACAAAAAACTTCGCATCGACCATAAAGAATTAAAAGAACGAATATTTTTTCCAAACAGAAGGAGGAGAGCATGAGCCAATTGACGGACAGACTATCCAGCTATGGCGTGGATGTAAAGGAAACAATGGAACGGTTTGTGCAGGATGAAGACCTATACATGACTGTTTGAAGGAGTTCAAGAATGACCCCGCGTTTGGTGAATTAGGAGTCGCAATCGAGAATAAACAGTACGAGCATGCGTTTGATCAAGCGCATACGCTTAAAGGCGTAGCCGGAAATATGGGGCTTACGCCGCTTTTTACTGTGATTTGCAACATAGTCGAGCCTTTGCGCGCGCATCAATACAGCAATCTTGACGCTCTTTATGCAGCCGTCATGAATGAAAGAGAGAAAATGCTAAAAGCGCTGCTACCGTGATTTGAAGGCGCAGACCCAAGAAGCGGAAAATAAAATGCATAATGAAACCAACTATCGCGGGGAGAAGGATCATGCCGGAAAGAAAGAACCATCATAGTTCCTTGGCAGTCGATGCGATTTTACGCATAGAGGGTAACAACAATGAAGATCTGCTTGAAAAATACCTGACACAGACCAACGTAGATCGAATTAGGATCATCGCATGGGCGACGCTCCTTTTTATGCTGCTGAATCTTCTTGACCCAAAGTGCTGGCGGCATTGGTATACCACCTTAGGCGCCTGCATTATAGTGGCTGCGTCTATTACATACATTATCGGCATTCAGATCAACAAGAAGCGAGGCGTCAGCGGAACCAAGCTGCTTTATTTGTCGTTTTGGGTTATGCTCATGGTGGGACTTTTTCCTTTTATGCTAAACGACATTGCAAGCTATGAGCAGCCCATGAACTGCCTGATGCTGTGCAGCCTTATGGTTATCATTCCGATCTTTGATAAAAAAGAGATTACTTGTATGTTTTCCGTTTGTCTGCTTTTTAACGAAATGGCAGCGTTTATAGGCAGCGCGGATCTTTATTACCATGCTTCCGTCATCCTCTTATCTGTATGCGCGTTTTTTATTGGCAAAAATGTGCAAAACGGCTACATTGATACGCTGCGCGAACAGGAAAACCAAAAAAACACCCTCCTGAATATCTACGAGTCCTTTCCAACCGGCTTTATGGTGATTGAATACGAACGGGAACAAGGCGTTAGGAAAATATACTTATCCGAAAAGGTAAGCAGTACGCTGGATTATAGCGGCGCCGAGCTTTACGGCAACGCAAAGGATAAGCTCCTTGCGATGATTCATATTGATGAGCGGGAGAGATTTCTTGAAGAAATTGCACGTTGCAGTAAAGAACTTGGCAATATCAATTACGATTTGCGTATCGCAAATAAAACGGGCGGTTATCATTGGCTCAATCTGAATGCGTCCGTCGCCGAGCGTAATGAGGATTGCCATATTCTTATCGGCGTCTTTACGGACATACAACAGCGAAAAGAAGCGGAGATTAAAGCCGATACGATGCTTCGCAGCATCGAAGGCGGCTTTTTGGTGCTGGAGCAGAACGAAGAAGGCAAGCTGCAGACGAAGTTTTTAAGCGATGGCTTTTGCCGTATGCTGCAAATCGACGAGACTCGACGCGAGGAATTTATGAGAAAAAGCGGTGTTGAGGCGGGCGTGCATCCTGATGATTTGGAAGCCGTGCGAAAGTGCTACGCCGACGCACTTGAAAATAGAAAGGGCTTTAAGGCCGCGTACCGGATATCCGGAAACGAGAAAAACAACTATATCTGGTGCGGCGTAAACGCCTCGGTATACGAAAATGAACAAGGCCGGCTTGTTTTGTATAATACCTACACGGATATCAACGAACAAATGCGCCAAAAGGAAATTTTTTGGGAAAATGAACAGCGACTTGTGTTTGCGGTCGAGGGCGCAAGCATGATGATATGGGATTATTATCCGTCTGACAATCGTATCGTCGCGGCGGAGCTATGCAGAATAAACTGCGATTGCGCAGAGGAAGTGTATAATTGGCCTGCCTGCTGGTTTGCAACGGGTATATTTGAAAAGGAAGCGGATCAAAAATGTGAAGAAGCGATTGACGCAATGCGAAGCGGCGTCCCTTCTGTTACCTTTGACGCGTTGATCCGCGTGAAGAAGCAATATAAGTGGTATCGCCTTTGCTTCCGCGCTCTCTATGGGCGCGACGGTATAGCGAAAAAATATGTTTGCTCCGCCGTGCCGATTGAGGATTACAAAAAGCTGGAATCCAGATTTCTGGTCGCTACGCAGCAAATGAATATCAATGTGTGGATATATGATATTAAAAACCGGATGCTGATACAGGATGAGAACAGAAAAATTCTGCCAGCAATGGGCGTTATGGTTTCAAATCCGCGCGATATTTTGGTGGAAAAGGGCTATATTTTCAAGGACGATATCGAAGCTTTCCAAAAAATCTACGATAGGGTTCATAGCGGAGAAAATGAAGTCACCGGCGATTTCAGACGCGTCAACGTCGATGGAAAAGGCGGTGGATGGATGCGCATCGCCTATACGGTCTTCAAGGATGCAAACGGTGAACCGAGCGTTGCGTGGGGAAGCATCCGCGACATCAATGATAGCCGTATCGCGCAGGAACGCTATGAAAGAGAAGTGCAGCGAAAGGGCAGCCTGATTAAAGATTTAATCGCCTATGCGTCGATCAACGTTTCAAAAATGCAGCTTTTGGATTATCAGCAAAGCATTTTTCCCGAACCCGAAGAAGATCAAAACGTAAGAACTATACAGAGCGTTACGGAGAGCCTATGCGCCAATATACCCAATGAAAAGCAAAGGGATGCGCTTCGCATGATGCTTAAACAAAAGCCGCTCGCATATGCTTACCGCAGCCGGAAGGACCCGTATACGGATCTGTGCTTCTTACGGGGAAACGGAGAAGAACTGTGGACGCATCTGGCGATAAAATTCATGAAGCCCCCGGGATCAAAGGACGTTATTGCGTTTATATATGTAACGGATATTACAGAGCAAAAAATTACGGAGCAGGTGGTCAGCGCGGCGGTTTCCTGCGATTATGATATGCTGGGACACCTCAATCTCAAGACCGGCAGAATCAAGATATTCGCAGGCAATACGGAACGCTTTGATTTTGACTCAAAGGAGAATTCCTATGCCGCTCTTTGCCGCTATTATGCTCAAGCCTGTGCGCGGCAAGGAGAAAAGGACGCTTTTTTGCAGAATATGCAAGCGGAACGGGTCGTAGCGGCACTGGAGGAAAAGGGCGTCTATGAGATCCTCTTGCATGTACAAGCGGAGGAGGAAGCGTTAAAGGCCAAAAACCTACGCTTTGCCGATTATGACGCATCTACTTCAACGGCACTACTCACGGTCGTGGATGTAACGGAAGTGTTGCGCGAGCAGGAGCAGCAAAGCGAACAATTACACATTGCGCTTGAAAACGCACAGCAGGCGACGCACGCGAAAAGCCGTTTTTTGGCGAATATGAGCCATGACATACGCACTCCGATGAACGGGATCATTGGAATGGTGAAGCTTTTAGAGGATGAGGCCGGCGATGAGCAGAAGGTAAAAGAAGGACTGGACATTATTCGGCGCTCGTCCAAGCATTTGCTTTCATTGATCGATGATATTTTGGACATGAGCAAGATCGAGAGCGGAAAAATGGTTTTCGCGGATGAAAAAATCGACTTGCAGGAGCAGATCAAAACCATAGAGGGAATGACGCGGCAGCTTTTCGCACAGAAAAAACAAAAGTTTTCCATCGTGTGGGAAAGACACATCTTCAACAACATTATTGAAGACGAGATCAGATTCCGCCGTATCATTATCAACCTTTTAAGTAACGCGAACAAATACACACCCGAGGGGGGTACAATTACGATGACGATTTCGCAAATGCGCACGCCCGATCCCGGAATGATCCAGCTTCGCATTGTCGTGCAGGACACAGGTATCGGCATCGCAAAAGAAAAACAGAACGCCGTTTTTGAGGTTTTTGAAAGAGACAAGAATGGAGAGAAGATGGCGGAAGGGACAGGACTGGGACTGGCGATTGTCAAGAGCATAGTGGAAGCGCGCGGCGGCACAATACGATTGGAAAGCGAGCTTGGGAAAGGCTCCTCCTTTATTGTGGATATGCCGGAAAAAATTGACGAAGAAGCGCCCGGCGGCAGCTTGAGTAAGGAAAAGGCAAAAAATCAGGAAACGAAAGAATATGATTTTACTGGAAAGCACATTTTGGTGGCTGAAGATCATGTGATTAACCAAATGATCATTATGAGACTCCTGGAAAAACAGGGAGCCAAGGTGACGCTTGCAAAAGACGGCGCGGAGGCTCTGGAAAAATTCAAAGCCAGCGCGGAAAACGAATATACGGCTATCTTTATGGATATTCAAATGCCGATTATGAACGGCTATGAAGCCGCTACCGCGATTAGAGAATCTAAGCATCCCAGAGCCGCGGTTATTCCGATCATCGAGATGACTGCTAACGCATTTCCGGAGGATCATAAGAAAGCGTTCAGCTACGGAATGAACGCGTATGTCACAAAGCCGATTGATATTGAAAAAATAAGGGAGGTTCTGCAAAAGCTACAAAGCGACAGGAAGGAATGAACGAAAAAGGGAGATGGGACACGCTGGAAAATCCTGTTGCATAAGAAAGAAAAATGCATTAGTATAAATATGTATAGATATACTGGGCGAATAAACTGCAGTATATAGGTCATGGCAGCAGAACAATAAAATTTCATGCGAATTTAACAACATTGCTTAGACAATGATTTCACTTTGGAGGATGAAGGAATGCGAAAAATAATCATCGCGGATGATAACAGCATAAACCGAAAGATTCTCAATGCCGTATTGTGCAATGAGTACGAGATCATCGAAGCCGAAAATGGGCGCGAGGCCATGAAAATACTCAAGCTGCAGTCCGATGAGATATCGGCTATGCTCCTGGATCTTCTTATGCCGGAAATGGACGGCTATGAAGTGCTGCGCGCGGTTCGGGCGGATCAAAAGCTTTGTTCGATTCCTGTAATTGTCACAACGCAGCAAGACGATACGGAGTCAGGACCGGTTACGCTGGCCTTGGGTGCATCAGACTATCTTTCAAAGCCGTATAATCCTGAGATAATTAAGCATCGCCTTCATAACCTCATCGGGCTTCGCGAAGCCGCCGCATTTATAGCGAAGGTCGAAAAAGACAGCGTCACCGGACTTTATACAGAGGATGCCTTCATCAGCCGCGTCGCAAAACTGATCGAGAGCGACGAACATCCGTTTTTCTACCTTGTGGCAATGGAGATCGAGCATTTCAACCTAATCGGAGATATGTTTGGCATTGAGGAAGGAAATCAGCTTATGATTTTCCTCTCAAGATTGATCCAAAAAGCGCTTAGGAGAACCGGCGGCATTGCGGGAAGAACAGACAAAGCGCGGCTTATCATGCTTTGCCCCGTGGATGAAGAGGGTGATGAAAAAGAACTTGTGCGTGTCCTTGACGAAGGTTTGGCGCATTATCCGCTCGACTTCAACCTTTCTTCGTTCTATGGAGTTTATAAAGTCGATAAAGGACTTTATACCGTTTCCGAAATGTGCGAAATGACGCAGACTGCGCTCGACCATGCAAAAGAGCAACGAGACAATACCGTTGTGTACTATGATGAAGAATTCTATCAGAGGGTGATGGAAGAAAAACAGATTACCTATGAGATGAAGAGTGCGCTTGAAAGCGGACAGTTTCACGCGTATTATCAGCCTAAATATAATTTGACGACGGGTAAGATCATAGAAGCGGAGGCTCTTGTCCGGTGGATACACCCCGAACGCGGAGTTATGCCTCCCAGAAGTTACCTGCCCATTTTTGAACGCAACGGCTTTATTGCGAAAATGGATGCGGAAATTTGCGATCTCGTATGCGCCGATTTGAAGGGCTGGCGTGAACGCGGCATTAAGATCATGCCGATTTCCGTCAATATTTCTTGGGTTGATCTTTATAATCCGAATTTACCCGAGCTGCTGACCGGCATTGTGAAAAAACACGGTCTTTCCACCGATTATCTGCATCTGGAGCTAACGGAAACCGTATATACGCAAAATCCCAAAGTCATGCTTGACGCCATTAAAAAGCTGCGCGATTCCGGCTTTGTGATCGCTATCGACAATTTCGGGCTTGGGTATTCTTCTCTCAATATGCTCAGCAAAGTTCCGGTAGACGAATTAAAGCTCGACATGCGTTCGCTGGAAAACAATCTATTTGTGAAGGGCAACAAGAGCATTATCAAATTCATTGTAGAATTGGCGAAGGACATGGGTCTAAAGGTTATTGCCGAGGGTGTGGAAACGGAGGACGATTACCAGTACCTTAAGAGCATCGGCTGCAAAGAAGGGCAGGGCTACTATTTTTCCAAGCCGCTGCCTGCATATGAGTTTGTTGATCTAATAAAATAAGCAAATTGCCTTTCAAAGCAGAAATAAGGTGGCATGTTTGAAAAAAAAGCTGCTCATTGCGGAAGATGAAAAGTTGAATCAAATGCTCCTCGACAAGATTCTTGGCGAGGAATTTGATTTGCTTGCTTATTTGGATGGGCAGCAGGCGATGGACGCGCTGCAGGAGCTTGCAGAGTCGATTGATCTGGTCTTACTCGATCTCAACATGCCAAAGAAAAATGGCTTTGAGTTTCTCGCGGAAATGAGGGAAAGCGCCAAGCTGAAACGCATTCCCGTAATCGTTATCACGGGAATGCGTTTCCGCTTGGCGCTTTCCCTCATTTCCGCGAGAAACTCAAACGAAAGAAAAGGACGAGGCTATTGGGAAAAACGAAAAAATTTCTATCAAAAACGCCGACTTTTCCGCGCTTGAGCTTCTTCCCTATGGCGTCGCCGTTTGCGATGTAGGCGATTGCGGCGCTTACTACTATAAAAACGAAAAATACAATGCAATACTTGGCTTTTCTCAAAATGGTGTAATCAAAGAAACTCCTTTGATCAGCTTGGTTTTTGAAGTATACAGAGATGAGGTGCGGCAGGCGCTCATAGATGCTTCGCTGGCCTGCAAAAATGAAATCAACAGGGAATTTGAGCTTTTGAGTTTGACCCGGCATGTATTATGGATTCACGCCACGTTCAAGAGCATGACGATCGGCGAACGACAGGAAAACGCCGTTTTGATCGCGATTTTTGATATTACGGAAGAAAAACAGCGAAAAGAAAGAGAAAAGATTATACAGGATCAAATGCGTTACCGCTTCGAGCATGATGCATTGACCGGTCTTTACAACAAAACTGGCTTTTCGATCAAAGCGACCGAGTATTTTGCCAAAAGAAGCGCGGAAGCCTACACGCTTTTGTATTGCGATATTTGCCGTTTTCGGATGGTGAACGGCTTGCTCGGCAACGATGTAGGCGACCGTGTTTTGATACTGCTAAGTAAGTATTTGAAAAATGCGGAAAAAGAGCTTGGAGGTTTGTGCGCTCGCTTTGAAAATGACAAATTTGTGATTTGTATACCCGGAAAAATGACAAAGCAAGTCGCAGATCGCTTGATGGCGACGACAAACTTGGCGGAATACGGGATCGACTTTCGGGTGTCACTTAAGTATGGAATTTATGAAAATGACGATGCCGATATGCCGATTGAGCAGATGTGCGAAAAGGCAAATATGGCGCTGGCGGTAGCCAAGGCCGACCCTTATTCGCATTATGCGTTTTATGATGAAAAGCTGCGCAATACCATCGCCTACGAGATACAAATTGCCGCGGAAATGGAAAACGCAATCACAGAAAAGCAATTCGTCTTATTTTTACAGCCGGTTCACAGCCTGTCAAACGGAGAGCCACAAAGTGCCGAAGTTTTGGTACGCTGGCAGCATCCCCAACGTGGACTTATAACGCCGGGAGCGTTTATTCCTGTATTTGAAAAGAATGGGTTTATCGAAAAGCTGGATCACTATGTCTGGGAAGAAACGTGCAGACTTTTGCGTGAACGCATGGATCAAGGGAAAAGGGAGATTCCTTTTTCGGTCAACCTATCCCGAAAGAGCATATACAACGCGGGCGTCGCGGATGAGATCATCGCGCTCGTGGACAAATACTCTATCGACCCTTCGCTTTTGAAGCTTGAGGTAACGGAATCTGCGTATATCGACAATATTGAGCAAATGTCACATACGGTGCAGATTTTGCGGGCGCATGGCTTCACGATTATGATGGATGACTTTGGCAGCGGCTATTCTTCCTTAAACATGCTCAAGGAATTGCCGGTTGATATTTTGAAGATCGACATGAAATTTTTGGAAGGCTTTGAAAAATCGACAAGAGCTGGCAGCATTATTGCCGCTGTCCTTCGCATGGCGCGTTGGCTCAGCATACCCGTTATCGCGGAGGGCGTGGAGACAAGCGAACAGATTTCGTTCTTGCATAGTATCGGCTGTGACTGGATACAAGGCTATTACTTTGCAAAGCCGATGCCCTACGATCAGTTTGAAGATTATCTGGCAAACTACAGACAAATTCCCAGCGAGCTCAAGCCGGTGGAGGACAAGGCTTTTGACAGCGACATCTATTTGGGCGGGAACCGAGTCGTAAATGATATTTTGGATTCCTTTGATGGCGGGATCGCGCTTTTAGAGCTTTCGGGCGACCGTCTGGAGTTGATCCGGGTCAGCCGAGGATACTATGAAATATTCGGTTATTCACCGGATACATTTGCGAATTTTTCTCAAAACGTCTGGGAAAAAATGGATAAAAAAGAACAAGAAAAAGAGAAAAACGTCTTTATGCGGGCGGCCGATATGGGCATTACGCAAAGAGCCGTCATCACAGACTATCATGCGGATGGTCATCTTATGTGGTTGGATTGCAGCTTTGCGTTTTTGGGTGGTACAAAGGATCACGGCATATTTTGCGTGACCTACCGCGATATTACGGAAATGAAAAGGTTACAGGCTCAATTGGCGGACGCTAAGGAGCAAATTGCCGATCTTGCCGAGAGCATCCGCATGTACGGAAACGGCGCGCAGAGCCATCCGGACGCGGAAGCGTTAAGGGAAAGAGAGATACAACGAAACATATACGAAATGCTGCTCAGCGGAAGCGATACGTTCGCATTTGATTATGATGTCGTCAGCGACGTGATGCGTATGTTTTTTGTGAACGAAAAAGGCGAACACTATGTAAAAAAACTATATCAATATACACAAAATATTAAAAAATACACGTTTTTGGATGATGCTGGGCGAGAAACGGTGGAGCGACAGCTATATGCCTATTTGAAGGCGCCACAGTACGGCGAGGTATTGCTTCGCGTCAAACGAGAAAATCGTGATGCATACAGGTGGTATCGCGCACATGTAAAAAGCCTTGCGGATCATGAGGGCAATGTGTACCGCGTCTTTGGCAAGGCGGCGGACGTCCATGAGGAGATCCAACCGCTTGACGTAGATCACGAAAGCAGGATATACGATTCGCTTAGCGGCTTGCTCACTAGAGCAAGCGCGGAGAATATCATTCAAAATAAGCTTCGTAGACACGAGAATACCGCAGCCTTGTTTTTGATCGATATCGATAATCTCGGGGCTATTAACGAAGAATGCGGACATATATTCGGCGATGCGATTATTAAAGAATGCGCGCAGAGAATTCAGCATGTGATAGGGGAAAACGGTGTTGTCGCACGCGCCGAGGGAGATTCTTATTTAGCTTTTATCGCCAACATTAACAGCGAAGAAAAGACGGCGGAGCTGGCCGCAAATATATTGAATCTCTGTGCCTGCATATCACTGCCTGCCGATGGAAAGCTTAGCTGCAGCATCGGCGCCACAATGATTGCGAGCGAGGAGGACAGCCTCGCAAATGCATACGCAAAGGCGGAGGACGCGCTTCGCTGCGCAAAAGAGGCCGGTAAGAACCAATATATCATGCAAACAGTAAAAAAACTATGACTCATGATACTATCAATGATATATAATTAACAAACAAGATATTATTTTAACAAAATGTGACACAATCCATTGACAATGCCGAATGGAACCCGTAATATTATGTAAAACGGGATTTTTTATGTGTAAAAAAATGAAAGAAGGAAATATGAAACGCAAACCACCGGCTTGGCTGATTTTATGGCTCATCACAATGAGTGCGGCTTTCCTTTTGGGGGCGACAAATGAAATGACGGCTGAAATGATTATGCAGCGGAGCCTAGAAGAAAAAGAGGCGGCAAGAAATGCTGTATTTTCGGAGGCGGACTCATTTTCCGTGGTCACGCTTGAGCATGGAGATGAGCAGGGCATCGACGAATGCTATGCCGCTATGAAAGACTCGTCGATCATCGGCTATGTGTGCACGGTCAACGAGCAGGGCTATGGCGGACCCATCGAGGTGATCTCGGGCATCAAGACGGACGGCGAAATTACCGGCATCACGGTAGGCGGCAGCAAATTTGCCGAGACTGCGGGGCTGGGCGCCAACACAAAGCAGCCCGCGTTCATTTCGCAGTTTTCAGGGAAAAAGACTCCCCTTACGCTAAAAATGGACATCGACGCTGTTACCGGCGCTTCGATCAGCTCCGGCGCGGTCGTCAAGGCGGTCAATGAGGCGGCGGAATTTGTCCGCTTGCTTGGAGGTGAGGCACAATGATGAAGAATACGTTTCGAGGCGGCGTATTTCCGATGCAGAAGGAAAGGGACACGCACGAGGGCAAGATTTTTACGCAGGAGCTGGCGGTGCGATCCTACATCCCCCAAAAGGTCGTCATTCCCATGCAGATGCATATCGGCGCGCCTAGCGAACCCTGCGTTCAGATTGGGGATACGGTAAAGCTGGGACAGCTTATCGCCACGCCTAAGGGCGCTCTCGGTTTGCCGATCCACGCGAGCGTATCGGGTAAGATTACGGCGGCGGACGCAAAAATACAATTTGGCGGTATGCCTGTACCGACGCTTACCATTGAGAACGATTTTCAAGATGAGTGGGTGGCGCTCACGCCGCTAGGGAACGTTGAGGAGGTCGATCCGGACGAGGTGATACCGGCGATACGAAACGCGGGCATCTGCGGTATGGGCGGCGCGACATTCCCGACGCATGTGAAACTCAGCATTCCAGAGGGAAAGCGTTGCGACCTTATCATTGTAAACGGCGCCGAATGCGAAACGCACTTGACCTCGGACTATAGACTGATGCTCGAAACGCCTGAAAGAGTTGTCAACGGTTTACGCGCTGTTATGCGCGCGCTTCGCGTAAAGCGGGGCGTGATTGCTGTTGAGGACAACAAGCCGCAGGCAATTCGCGTTCTGCAGGAATGCGTAAAGGGACGCGAGGGTGTTTCTGTCATTGTAATGCCGACAAAATATCCACAGGGAAGTGAAAAACAGCTCATCAAAGCGGTCGCGGGAAAAGAAGTGCCGCCCTTTAAGCTTCCGATTGACGTAAATACGGTTGTAATTAACGCCGCAACGACTGCTGCAATCTCGGATGCGGTTCAGCTAGGTAAGCCACTGATCGAACGCATCACCACGGTAACGGGGCGTGTGCGGTTTCCACAAAATCTTCGCGTGCGTATCGGCACGACGATCCATGAGGTGGTGGAGCGCTGCGGCGGCTATGCGCAGGAGCCGGGAAAAATCATAGCGGGCGGCGCCATGACAGGCATTTGCGCGCCGGATGATGAAGTATCGATCACCAAAGGCTGTGGCGGCATTCTTGTAATGAATAAAAAAGAAGCGCAGACAAACGAGGAGCAGCCTTGTATACGCTGCGCACGCTGCGCGCAGGTCTGCCCGATTGGGCTTGATCCGTTTTTAATCAAGTATTACTGCGACCATGAGGATTATGAAGCTGCGGAAAAGCTACATGTGATGGAGTGCATCATGTGCGGCTGCTGCGCCTATATTTGTCCTTCCAGACGCTGGCTGACTACGTCTTTCCGCACGGCAAGACAAATCATTGCCGCGAAGGGAAAGGAGAAGAAGTAATGGATAAGCAAGAAATGACTTTGCATCTTTCCACTGCGCCGCACATTCATTGTAAGCAGAGCGCCCGTACCATTATGCTCGATGTAATTCTCGCTTTGCTGCCCTGCGTCATTGTGGGTATCGTTTACTTCGGCATAGACGCTGCCCGCGTTTTGATCAGCACGACGACCGCTGCGGTGCTCAGCGAATACTTTTTTCAGAGGATTGCGCAAAAGCCGGTGCGTATACGCGATCTTTCCGCCGTTGTAACAGGCTTGATCCTTGGACTGAATCTTCCGCCAACGGCGCCGACATGGATGTGCATGATTGGAAGCGCGATCGCGATCATTATTGTAAAACAGCTATTTGGTGGTATAGGCCATAATTTTATGAATCCTGCGCTTGCCGCGCGCGCGATTTTGCTCACGAGCTGGCCGGTACGCATGACAAGCTTCGTATATCCGCGTATCTTCAACAGCGCTGACGCGATTTCGTTTGCTACGCCGCTTCAAGGCGGAAGCGCGACGCTCCTTGAGCTGTTTATCGGCGACATTCCCGGCTGTATCGGCGAGGTCTGCAAGGCGGCGGTTCTCTTGGGTGCGGCGTATCTGCTGCTGCGCGGCGTGATACGCTATTATATACCATGCTGCTTTATTGCCGCATATCTGCTTTTTGCGTGGATATTTGGCAGCGCTCCTATAACGGGTCTACTCTCGGGCGGCTTGCTTTTCGGCGCGTTCTTTATGGCGACCGACTATACGACGACGCCCATGACCGCGCGGGGACAAATGATATTTGGCGCAGGCTGCGGGTTTATCGTCGCGCTGATACGCGCCTTCGGGACTTATCCGGAGGGCGTTACCTATGCGATCCTGCTTATGAACATTGCTACGCCCCTGATCGATAAATACGTGCGCGTGAGGATGTATGGCGGAAAGGCGGAAAAGGTAAAATGAACGAGAAGAAAAAAAGCGTAGGCGGCGTCTTTCTTAATGGCATACTTACGGAAAACCCGACGTTTCGTCTGGTGCTGGGAACCTGCCCCACGATTGCCGTAACGACCAGCGCCCTCAACGGAATCGGTATGGGACTTGCAGCGACCTTTGTGTTGATCGGTTCTAACGCTGTTATATCCCTGCTCCGAAATATTGTGCCGCAAAAAGTGCGCATACCCGTATTTATCGTGGTGATCTGCACCTTTGTGACGATGGTGCAGATGCTCATGCAGGCTTACTTGCCGGATCTATATACAAGCTTAGGCATGTTTATACCCTTAATCGCGGTCAACTGCATTATTCTTGCGCGCGCGGAGGCATTCGCAAGTAAAAACAATGTTTTCCTTTCGATGGTAGACGGTCTGGGTATGGGTCTGGGCTTTACCTTAGCCATAACGCTGATCGGCTGTATTCGAGAGGTGATTGGCGCGGGCACTATATTTGGCATCAACGTAATGGGCGCGGCTTATGAGCCCATGGTGATGATGATATTGGCTCCCGGCGGCTTCATTGTTTTCGGAAGCGTATTGGGGATTGCAAACGCGATCAGTGCAAAGATGGAAAGAAGAAAGCTTGAAAAGGAGGAGGCGTCACTATGAACGAGATTTGGAAAGTTCTGCTGTTTATGCTCAGTTGCGTGCTCAGCCATAATTTTATCTTTTCGCGCTTTCTGGGCTGCTGCCCCTTTTTAGGCGTTTCTGGAAAAATAGAGACTGCGGCGGGCATGGGCTTGGCAGTTACCTTTGTCATGGGACTTGCCTCGCTTTTTACATGGCTGGTTTATCATCTGATCCTCATTCCGCTCAAGCTTGAGTTTTTAAGCACGGTCAGTTTCATTCTGGTCATTGCAAGCCTTGTACAGCTTGTCGAAATGTTTATAAAAAAGAGCAGCCCGTCGCTTTATAAGTCCTTGGGAATTTATCTGCCGCTCATCACCACAAACTGCGCCGTACTGGGTGTAACGATCCTTAATGTGAATAATGAATACAATCTTCTTTATTCCGTGCTTAACGGCGTATTCGGTGCGCTTGGCTTTTTACTGGCGATTGTTTTAATGGCGGGCGTCCGTGAAAGGCTGGAGGTATCGGATATTCCCAAACCGCTTCGAGGGTTCCCCATATCGCTGATTATTGCGGGACTGATGAGCGTGGCATTTATGGGCTTTTCGGGCTTGGGAGGATAAATTATGAACTGGGTAAATGTTATTATCGCCGTACTTGTGCTTGGCACAATCGGCTTGATCTTTGGCATCGTGCTTTCCGCCGCCGATAAAAAGCTTGCGGTTCCCACGGATGAACGTTGGGATAAACTCAACAGTGAGCTGGGCGGAGCAAACTGCGGCGCCTGCGGCTATGCGGGATGCGCGGCATATGCAGAGGCGATTCTTTCGGGGAAAGCGCCGATTACGAAATGTCCCTCGGCGAATATGGAAGCGATCGCGGCAACCATGGGCGTGAAGGTAGAACCGGAAACGCCGAAAAAAGCGTTTGTACGCTGTCAGGGGAACGAAGGCAATACCAGAGAGCGTTATATCTATGAAGGCTATCAGAGCTGCGCTACGGCCGCTTCCATGGCGGGAGGGCCAAAAATGTGCTGCTATGCCTGTATCGGTCTGGGTGATTGTGTGAAGGTTTGTCCTTTTAACGCGATACAAATCAAAAACGGCGTTGCGATTGTCGATGATTTTCGCTGTGTCGGTTGCGGCCTTTGCGTACAATACTGTCCGCGTAAGGTTATTGACTTGATCCGTGCAGATTCTAAGGCGCATGTGAAATGCAACAATGGGGTTTTGGGTCGCACAACCCGCAACAACTGCATCAAGGTATGTATTGCCTGCGGCGCGTGCGTAAAAAAATGTCCGGAGCAGGCGATCCGAATCGAAAACGGGCATGCGGTGATCGATGATGAAAAATGTAACGGTTGTTTGATCTGCGCAAGTGTATGTCCGAATTGGTGTATCGTCACAGAAAAGGATATGAAATGAGTGTACGTCAGTGCGGCGTCGTTACACAGACGCAAAACGGTATGGCGAAGGTACGTTTTGCCCGAAGCGAAATGTGTGGAGAGTGCCACGCATGTTTTCAAGACGGAGAAGATGAAGCGGAAATCATGCTCGAAAACACAGTCGGCGCAAAGACAGGGGATAAGGTATTGATAGAACTGCATGAGAGCGCTGTATTCAAAGCCAGCCTCATCATGTATGGGGTTCCGCTTCTGGGGCTGCTGCTTGGCGTACTCTGTTTTTCGCCCTTAGGTGATATTTATGCGGCAGTCGGCGGTGTTCTCCTTTCTGCGGCAAGTTTTTTTCTTCTGCGAGCATTTGAACCACGCTTTGTAAAAATGAAACAGTTTAAGCCGCGTATTACAGGCATCGCAGAAGATTCAGACGCAGAAGGGTCATCATAAGCTTGACTGGAGTGCCGGGCAAAGATCATGCCACAAAATAACACAATTCCTGCAAACAATTTCAAAAAGCCTTAACCATGGGCTTTATTTATTTGTTTGTATACAATAAAAAGGGGCTGTAGCAAAACGCCCGCCACGAAAACGGAGCCAAAGTGCTGCGAAAGCAGCGACAAAGGCTCCGTTTTCTGGTAAAATTGAATTGTGAAAACCA